>NZ_JBFTZW010000076.1:0-14495 GCF_056406555.1 Arthrobacter sp. P1_B4 | reverse complement strand
GTCTTCGACAACGTCCAGTACCAGTCCTCCCCGCAGGGCAGCTTCTACAAGATCGACTCCGAGGAAGCACACTGGAACTCGGGCCGTGAGGAAGAGGGCGGAAACCTCGGCTACAAGACTCCGGTCAAGGGCGGATACTTCCCGGTCTCCCCCACCGACAAGCAGGCCGACCTGCGCGACGCCATGTGTGTTGCCCTGGACGAGGCCGGCCTTGAGGTCGAGCGCAGCCACCACGAAGTCGGCTCCGCCGGCCAGGCTGAAATCAACTACAAGTTCACCACCCTGACCCACGCGGCTGATGACCTGCAGAAGTTCAAGTACGTCATCAAGAACACCGCCGATGCCTGGGGCAAGTCCGTGACCTTCATGCCGAAGCCGGTCTTCGGTGACAACGGCTCGGGCATGCACTGCCACCAGTCGCTGTGGACCGGCGGCGAGCCGCTGTTCTACGACGAGAAGGGCTACGCCGGCCTGTCCGACACCGCCCGCTGGTACATCGGTGGCCTGCTGAAGCACTCCTCCGCTGTCCTGGCCTTCACCAACCCGACGGTGAACTCCTACCGCCGCCTGGTCAAGGGCTTCGAAGCCCCGGTCAACATGGTTTACTCGCAGGGCAACCGCTCCGCCGGTATCCGTATCCCGATCACGGGCTCCAACCCGAAGGCCAAGCGCATCGAGTTCCGCGCTCCGGACCCCTCCTCCAACCCGTACCTGGCGTTCGCTGCCCAGCTGATGGCCGGCATCGACGGCATCCGTAACCGGATCGAACCCCCGGCTCCGATCGACAAGGACCTCTACGAGCTCCCGGCCGAAGAAGCCAAGGACATCCCCAAGGCTCCGGGCACCCTCGAGGAGGCCCTGGATGCACTGGCCGAGGACAACGAGTTCCTGCAGGCCGGCGGCGTCTTCACCCAGGACCTGATCGACACCTGGATCGAGTACAAGTACGAGAACGAGATCCGTCCGCTTTCGCTGCGCCCGAACCCGTACGAGTTCGAGCTCTACTACGGCGTCTAGTTAGATAAAGCGGCCCGACACTGTTCGTCCGCAACAGTTCCAATATAAAAAGGCCGGTCACGGGTTCATCCCGTGACCGGCCTTCTGGTTCAGCGCTTTCCAGCACCTCAGCGCTTTCCGTACTTCTTGTGCACGGCCTGCTTGGTGACGCCAAGGCACACCGCAATGGCCTCCCATGACAGTCCGGCCTGCCGGGCACGCAGCACCACTTCGGTTTCCGTGCGCGCCAGTTCTTTGTGGAGTTCCGCCACGGCGTAGAGCGCCTCGGCCGGCCCTTTGCCGTCCATGGAACCTATCAATGTCTGCATGAAGCACCTCCTGCGTCAACGTTAGTTGACGCWGGGAGAGGCGTCAACCCTCGTTGACGGCGAGAAGCCGGCGTAATTCCCCTACGGGATCGGGGATCTCCGGTCCGTGGGAAAAGAGCATCCTGTCCGGCTCCAGCAAGCTCAGTCTTAGAAGCGACTCTTCGGCCCGCGCAGAGTCCGCTGTAAACTGCTCCGGCGCCCGTCGCATCACACCTCCGGCTGTCCCCACAGCGTCCCCTACGAACAGCAGTCCGTCGTCATGCAGCAAGCTGATGTGTCCTGCCGTGTGGCCAGGCGTCTGCACGATCTGAATATCGCGGACCCTGTCACGTTCCACGAGCGGGCGCAGCGGCACCGCGGAAGGAATCTGGGAAACGTCCGCAGCGCCCGTCCAGATCGCTGCCAACGGGCTCCGTTCCACGACTTCGCCGAGGCCGCCGACGTGGTCCGGATGCCAATGGGTGAGGACGACGTCGGTGATGTCACTCCATGCTGCCCCGACACGGTCCAACGCCGCCGCAATCGCATCCGCGCTGCCCTTGAGGCCCGTATCGATCAACAGCAGTCCCCCGGTGTGCGGCACAAGGAAACAACGTACGTCCATCGTCAACTCAACCGTCCCTGCCAGCCCGGCGGGGATGTGGAGCTCCTGGATGACCGCTTCTACCTGCATCTGCGAGTGACCCATCATGCACCTTTCCAGCGGCTGATCGTGGTTCAATACTGAGGCACACATCGTCCCAGTCAAGATGCGCCCTCGGTCAGAACGCCCGGTACATGATTCGTTGCGGGCCGGCGTCGCCGCCTTCGTAGCGGCCGCGGTCCTCGAATCCGGCCTTGCGGTATGCGGCTTGGCCGCCGGGGTTCAGTTCGTTGACGGAGAGTACGACGCCGGCCTGGCCGCTGCCGAGGTCCGCCGTCAGTTTGGCGGCCTCCCGCACAGCGGCCTCCGCGGCGAGGGTGCCGAGGCCCTTGCCCTGCTGCCGCCGGTCGATCAGGAAGCCCCGCAAAAGCCAGGCCGTGTTGTCCTCTGGCCAGCCCGCGAGGGTCGCCGCCCCAGCCTGGAGCGTCAGGACTCCCACGGCGGCCCCGTTCTCATCCACGGCGAACGGGTGCCGGGACTCTTCCTCGAGCCCGATCAGCATCATCCGCAGCGGRTCCCCSACGAACTTCYGYTGCCCTGCGCCGAGCTCCAGCAGCGCGATCTCCCCAAGCTTGATGGCCCGGGCGTCGTCGTCGAGATTCTTCAAAGGCAGCAGCCATACATGTCCAGACATGTAGACAGCGTACCCGCGCCGGCGGCGCCCGCCGCCTCCAGGAAAGGGGCTACAGCGCAGCGTCCTTGGGCGGTCCGGCCGGATCCATCCAGAAGACTTCCCAGAGGTGCCCGTCCGGGTCCTGGAAGCTGTGCGTGTACATGAAGCCGTAGTCCTGGGCCTCCTCCGATGCCGTGCCCCCGGAGGTCAGGGCGGTACGGATGACCTCGTCCACGGCTTCGCGGCTCTCCAGCGAGAAGGACATGATGACCTCGGCGGTGCCGGCCGTAGCGGCGACGGACTTCGAAGTGAAGGTCTTGAAATAGGACTCGACGAGCAGCATCACGTACGCGCCATCGTTGACGATCATACAGGTGGCGTTCTCATCGGTGAAGTCGGGGTTGAAGGAAAATCCCAGCGCCGTAAAGAATTCAACGGTCTTATCCAGATTCCGGACGGGAAGGTTCACAAAAAGTTGCCTGGCCATTGGCCCAAGGTAGCACCGCCCGCAGCATGTGTCAGTAGGCCCTGTCAGCAGCCGGCAGGCCGCCGCCGGGCCGCTATTGGCCGTAGAAGACCCGCTCGAAGACCGCCCGGGCGCGCCGGCTCAAGCGCAGGTAGTCCTCCTCCAGCGCCGCGGCGTTGCCTTGTCCGTAGCCGCACCAGCGGGCCACCGCCTCAAGGTCGCGGCGGGAGGAGGGCAGCAGGTCCGAGGGCCGGCCGGTCCAGATGACGTTGGCCGAACGGATCCGGCTCGCCAGCCGCCAGGCCCGGAGGAGGATGACGGTGTCCCCCGCGTCCATCAGGTTCAGGTCCGCGGCCGCCTCGAGCGCGTCCACAGTGGACGTGGTCCGTAGCTCCGGGTGCCGGCCGGCGTGCCGGAGCTGGAGCAACTGGGCCAGCCACTCGACGTCACTCAACCCGCCCCGGCCAAGCTTCAGGTGACGGGCGGGATCGGCTCCGCGCGGCAGGCGCTCCGCCTCGACCCTGGCCTTGACCCGCCGCACCTCCCGGACGTCCTGGTCAGACAAAGACTCCGGGTACCGGATGGTGTCGATCAGCGCCACGAAATCCTCGGCCAGGGCGTCGTCGCCGGCCATGGGACGCGCCCGCAGCAACGCCTGGGCCTCCCAGACCAGGGACCACCGGCGGTAGTACTCGGCATAGGACTCCAGGGACCGCACCATGGGCCCGCTCTTGCCCTCGGGGCGCAGGTCCGCGTCCACCGCGAGTACCCGCTCGGCCAGGATCGCCGGTTTGAGCGGCTGGGTCAGCAGGCTGGAGAGCTTGCCCACGATCTGCAGGGCCTGAGCCTGTGCCTCATCTTCCGGCACGCCGGGGAGTCCGCGGTGGACATACATGACGTCGGCGTCCGAGCCGTAGCCGATCTCCCGGCCGCCCTGACGGCCCATCGCAACCACCAGCACCTGGGTCTTCAGCGGTTCCCCGGCGGTGATGATCGTCTCCGCCACGCGGAGGGCCCCCAGCACGGCGGCCCGGTCCGTGTCAGCGAGGGCTTCCCCCACCTGGTCCTGGTCCAGCAGCCCGGCGCTGTCCGCGATGGCGACCCGAAGGATTTCCCGGCGCCGGATCAGCCGGATCAGCCGCATGGCGCTCTCCGGGTCCGCGTGCCGGGACATCTTAGAGGTGATTTCAAGCCATTGGGATTCGAAGCTCAGCGGCACCAGTTCCTTGTCCGTGCCCAGCCACGCCACTGATTCGGGCGAAACCTCCAGCAGGTCCGCGATCAACCGGGAGTTGGCGAGCACGTGGCAGAGCCGCTCGGCCGCTGCCGTCGAATCCCGGAGCATGCCCAGGTACCAGTGGGTTGTGCCGAGGGCCTCGCTGACCCGCCGGAAGGCGAGCAGCCCGGCGTCGGGGTCCACGCCGTCGGCGAGCCAGTCCAGCAGGATGGGCAGGAGCTGCCGCTGGAGTGCGGCGCGCCGGCTCACGCCGGCGGTGAGGGCCTCGATGTGCCGCATGGCGCCGGGCGGATCGAGGTAGCCGAGGGCGGCGAGGCGGCCCTGGGCGGCTTCGGGGGTCAGGCGTGCCTCTTCGCTGCTCAGGGTGGCGACGGTATTGAGCAGGGGGCGGTAGAAGATTCGTTCGTGGAGTTCCCGCACGGAGCGCTTGGTTTTTCGCCATGCGGCGACCAGGGCGTCCGGCTTGGGCCGCTCGGCGGAGAAAGGTCCCAGCACCGCCTTCGCGAGGGAGCGCAAGGACGCTTCGTTCACCGGCATGAGGTGCGTCCGGCGCAGCTGGAACAGCTGGATCCGGTGTTCGAGCAGCCGCAGGTAGCGGTAGTCGCGGTCGAACTCCGCGGCGTCGGAGCGGCCGATATACCCGCCGGCGGAGAGCGCGGCGATGGCCGAGGTGGTGTCCCGGCAACGCAAGGATTCATCCGACTTGCCGTGCACGAGCTGCAGCAGCTGGACGGTGAATTCGACGTCGCGCAGCCCGCCGCGGCCCAGCTTGATCTGCCGCTGTTCCTCATCGGCTGGAATGTGCTCGGTGACGCGGCGGCGCATGGCGCGGACGGATTCGACAAAGCCCTCCCGGCCGGCCGAAGACCAGATCAGGGGCGTCAGGGCTGCCTCATAGCGGGCCCCCAGGACGGTGTCGCCGGCGATGGTCCGGGCCTTCAGGAGGGCCTGGAATTCCCAGCTCTCGGCCCAGCGCGCGTAATAGCTCTCGTGCGAGGCGAGGGTCCGGACCAGCGGCCCCGACTTGCCCTCGGGCCGGAGGTTCGCATCGACTTCCCACAGCCCGGGTTCGCGGCTTGTGGACATGATCGCGCGCGAGATCCCGGAAGCGAGGACGGTGCCGATGGTCGTGGCCCGGGTCTCTTCCAGCGCGCCGGACTCGATCACGTAGATGACGTCGACGTCGGAAATGTAGTTCAGTTCGCGGGCACCGCACTTGCCCATGCCGATCACGGCGAGGCCGACGTCGGCCACCTCCGCGGCGTCGAACTTCTCCGCCGCCTCGGCCCGGGACACGGCGAGGGCCGCCTCGAGCGCAGCGCCGGCGAGATCCGCCAGTTCCGCACCCGCGGCCGGCATGAAGTCCAGCGGATCGGCCGCGCACAGGTCCTTGATGGCGAGCTCCACGAGCCCGCGCCGGTAGGCGGTGCGCAGGGCCGCGTAGGCTTCCTGACCGCTGAGGGCCGCCACCGGCCGGGCAGACTTGGGATCGGCCCGCACCGACTGCAGCAGCCGCGTCCGCAGGGCCACGGCGTCCGCGGCCATCGGTTCCGGACTGACCCGCACGTCGAAGGCATCGAGGTGTTCGGGGTGGCGGATGAGGAACTCGCCCAGCGCCTCGGAGGCGCCCAGGACCCGGTACAGCGGTTCGCTGCTTTCCGGGTCCGCGACGGCAAGCTTGCGCAGCTCCGGGTGCTTCTCGATCAGCCGGACCAGGGACTGCAGGGCCGTGTCCGGGTTGGCCGCCAGCTGCAGCCCCGCAAAGAGGGCATCCTGGTCGAGTCCCTCCAGTTCCCGGGCCGCCAGGAACCGCTCGCCCTTGTCGAGATCGCTGAAGCCGGCGGCAATGAGGCGTCGTGCCAGGCTCATCGGGGCAACCTACAGAATGCCGAGATTGCGCTGCAGTTCGTAGGGCGTCACCTGGAGGCGGTAGTCCTGCCATTCTGCACGCTTGTTGCGCAGGAAGTGCTCGAACACCTGCTCGCCGAGGATCTGCGGCATGAGCTCGGAATCCTCCATGGTCCGGATGGCGTCGTGCAGGCTGGCCGGCAGYGGGTCGTGTCCCATGGCGCGGCGTTCCGCCGAGCTCAGCGACCAGATGTCGTCCTCGGCCGCCGCGGGGAGCTGGTAGCCCTCCTCGATGCCCTTGAGGCCGGCACCGAGCAGCACGGCGTAGGCCAGGTAGGGGTTGGCGGCGGAGTCGATGCCACGGTATTCGATCCGCGCGGACTGGCCCTTGCCGGGCTTGTACAGCGGGACGCGGACCAAGGCGGAGCGGTTGTTGTGGCCCCAACTCAGGTAGCTCGGCGCCTCTCCCCCGCCCCAGAGCCGCTTGTAGGAGTTGACGAACTGGTTGGTCACGGCCGTGAATTCGGGGGCGTGCTTGAGGATGCCGGCGATGAACTGGCGCGCCGTCTCGGAAAGCTGGAACTCGGAACCGGCCTCGTAGAAGGCGTTGGTGTCCCCTTCGAAGAGGGAAAAGTGGGTGTGCATGCCCGAACCCGGGTGGGCGGTGAAGGGCTTGGGCATGAAGGTGGCATAAGTGCCCTGCTGCAGCGCGACTTCCTTGATGACCGTGCGGAACGTCATGATGTTATCCGCGGTCTGCAGGGCGTCGGCGTAGCGCAGGTCGATTTCGTTCTGGCCCGGGCCCGCCTCGTGGTGGCTGAATTCCACCGAGATGCCCACCGATTCGAGCATGGTCACGGCGGTCCGGCGGAAGTCCTGGGCAACGCCGCCCGGGACGTGGTCGAAGTAGCCGCCCTCGTCCACGGGGATCGGTGATCCGTCCGGGCCCGGCTCCTGGGACTTGAGCAGATAGAACTCGATCTCGGGGTGGGTGTAGCAGGTGAAGCCCATGTCCGCGGCCTTGGCCAGGGTGCGCTTGAGGACGTTGCGCGGGTCCGCGGCGGAAGGTTCGCCGTCGGGGGTCAGGATGTCGCAGAACATCCGCGATGTGGCCTCGGTCTCGCCGCGCCAGGGCAGGATCTGGAACGTGGCCGGATCCGGCTGGGCCAGCATGTCGGATTCGAAGACGCGGGCCAGGCCCTCGATCGAGGAACCGTCGAATCCGAGTCCTTCCTCGAAGGCGCCTTCCACCTCGGCCGGGGCCAGGGCTACGGACTTGAGCGATCCCACGACGTCGGTGAACCACAGGCGCACAAACCGCACGTCGCGCTCTTCGATCGTCCGCAGGACAAACTCTTGCTGGCGGTCCATACTGGCCTCTTTCCGGTTCTTCCATCCGCCCCAGGCCCGGCATTCATGGGCCCCGCGGCTGCTCACGGTTCACTTTACTAAGCATTGCCACCGATTGCTGAAGCCGGACCCCCGCGTAACACACCGTTAACACAAAGCCGGACGAATTCGCGGCGGGAGGGGCTATTGTGCCGCCACGCAGGCCGCCCGTGTGACGTGATTCACGCCGGGCGGGGGCAACCCGCGGTAGCTGCGGCACTTCGTCTCGCACTACGCTCGTGGCATGGCCTCAAGTAACAGCTCCGATTCCAGCACGCCCGCAGAACTTGCGGCCCCCTACGGCAGCGGCCCGGCAGCGGCTTCAGCGGCCGCCTCTTCGGGCACGTCGGCCAGTGGCACAGGCGGGACCGCCGACGGCGGCACCGGCGGGACTGCGGAGGCGGCCCGGAAACCGGCGGCCAGGATCCGTACGCATCATCTCCAGGCGGCCAAGGTGAACGGTGAACGCTTCGCCATGCTCACTGCGTATGACCAGTACACCGCAGAAATCTTTGACCAGGCAGGCATCGAGGTGCTCCTGGTCGGCGATTCGGCCTCCAACAACGTCTTCGGCAACGAAACCAGCCTTCCCGTGACGGTGGACGAGCTCCTTCCGCTGTGCCGGGCCGTCGCCCGCTCCGCACGGCGGGCCCTGGTGATCGCTGACCTGCCGTTCGGCAGCTACGAGGTCTCCACCCAGCAGGCTGTTGCCACCGGAGTCCGGTTCCTGAAAGAGGGCCTGGCCCACGCCGTCAAGATCGAAGGCGGAAAGTTCTACGCCGAAACCGTCCGCGCCATGGTCCAGGCCGGCATCCCCGTCATGGCGCACATCGGTTTCACCCCGCAGAGCGAACACTCCCTCGGCGGCTACCGCGTCCAGGGCCGCGGAGATGACGCCCAGCGGTTGATCGACGACGCCGTCGCGCTGGCCGACGCCGGCGCGTTCAGCGTGCTCATGGAAATGGTCCCGGCCGCCACGGCAGCCGCCGTGGATGCCGCCGTCGACGTCCCCACGGTCGGCATCGGGGCCGGGAGCGCCACCACCGGACAGGTTCTGGTGTGGCAGGACATGGCCGGTTTGCGCGGCGGAAAGATGGCGAAATTCGTCAAACAGTACGCCGACCTCCGCACGTCGCTCAGTGACGCCGCAAAAGCCTACGGCGACGACGTGCGCTCAGGCCAGTTCCCCGGCCCGGAACACTCCTTCTAGTTCCGCTCCAGCGAGCCCCTGACCTTCCGGATCCGGGGACTCTTTTGCAAGACCTCATCCTTCACGGGCGATGCGTTGCGCCTCAGGTGCGGGCAGGCTGACCAATAAGGTCTGCATTAGGACCTCAAGATGTTCCGCCGGCCCGGACGGTTTCATGCGCTAAGCGCAAGGTCAGGCTGCGGCGGACACGATTCGAGGAGTATCGATGGACACGAATAGCTTCTGGGACGTTCTGCTCTGGAGTTTCTGGTTCTTCATCTGGATCGCTGCGCTGATGGTGTGGTTCCGCTGCCTGATGGACTTGTTCAGCGACCACGAGCTCAGCGGCTGGGCCAAGGCCGGCTGGGTTATCCTGCTAATCTTCGTTCCCTGGCTCGGCGCCCTCATCTACCTGATCGCCCGGGGCCGGAGCATGACCGATCGTCAGATGAAGATGCTGGCCCAGCAGCAGGCTGCCCAGCAGGAGTACATCAAGCAGGCCGCAGGCTCGACGGCCAGCCCGGCCGGCCAGATCGCCGATGCCAGGGCGCTGCTTGATTCCGGAGCCATCAACCAGACCGAGTTTGATTCCCTCAAGGCAAAGGCCTTGGCCTGACACGAAAACGGGCACGCCCGACATGAGAATCACCTGGCTTGGTCACTCCACGGTGGTTCTGGATCTCGACGGGGTTCGGATCCTGACCGATCCGCTGCTCCGTTCCCATGCCGGGTTGCTCCGACGCCTGGCACCGCGTCCGGACCCGGTCTCGTGGGACCGACCGGACGCGGTGCTCCTCTCCCACCTGCACCACGACCACGCCGAGTTGCGCTCCCTGCGCATGCTGCGCGGGGCACCGCTGATGAGCGCGCCGGCGAACGTGGCCTGGCTGCGTCGCCGAAAGCTGGCGCACACAGTTTCCTTGGGCGACGGCTGGACCCCAGTCGGCAGCGGCGTCCAGATCCGCCAGGTGCCGGCCGAGCATCACAGCCGGCCAATGCCGCACCGACCCAACGACGCCAATGGCCAACTCGTCCGCGGCCAATCGGGCATCGTGTGGATCGCGGGTGACACGGGCTTGTTCCCGGAGATGGCCGCGCTCCCCGCCATGGCTGGAGGGCCGATCGATGTCGCCCTGGTGCCGGTCTGGGGGTGGGGGCCGAGGCTCTCGGCGGGACACCTGACTCCGGAAACCGCCGCCCGGGCTGTCGCGATGAGCGGCGCACGGTTCGCCCTGCCGGTGCACTGGGGGACGCTGCACCCTCCGTTCGTCACCTACTTTGCCCGGAGCTGGCTCGAGCGGCCCGGCCACCGGTTCGCCACTGCCGTGGCGGAACAGGCTCCGGGCTGCACGGCAGTCGTCCTCGCTCCCGGCCAGTCCTGGGTCGCGCCCTCGTAAGCCCCCGGGCCCCGGATTGGACCCGCCCGGGGGAAATCCCCAGTTGGTCGCTCAGCCGCGGGACGCCGTCGTGGCGCGCTGGCCACAGGACTCAAGCATCGCCACCAGCACCTGGTGGAGTTCCCCGGCACCCTCGATCCGCTCGGGCAGCCCCGCCATGAGATCGGCCGGGCCCATCAGCACGGCGCGGTCCTGCCAACCCCCAAGACCCCCGTGGGATCCCACGAGGCCTTCGAACGCTGCAACGTCGCCGGTCACGGGATCCACCGCGCTGTTGACATAGAGATCCGGCGCCTCGGGGTGCATCAGCGCGAGATTCAGCACCCGCGCCGCATGCGGCCCGAAGCCGGCCAGCGGGTCGGTGCCCTCCACTGCCCCGCTGGTGATATTGACGCGCCCGCCGCTTCCGATCGCCCACGCCCCGCCCTCGTCATCGATGCCGGCCACGAACCCGACGCCGGGATGGCCCGCCAGGCCGGGGACCAGGGCAGGCCACCGATGCTCGAGGGTCTGGAGACTCAGGCGCCGGTCACCCCGCAGGTACACCAGGCCCAGGTTGCCCGAGCCCAACACGACCACCGGGTCCTCCGCGCCGCCTGAACCGGAAGTCTGCTGCGCCGGCGTCTCTTGTGCCTTGGTCAGCACCTTGTCCGCGCGGCCGGCGAGCTTCCCGGACAATCCGCCAGTGGCAACGTCGCCGGCGATGGAGTCCGCGCGCCCGAGTCCCTCGACGGACGCGTCCACGTTCTGAACGTGTTCCTGCATCAGTTCCGCGCACAGATCACCAAGCGCCTGGTCATACCTGTCCGCGAACGGCGTGCCCTGGGACTGGCCGTGGTCCGAGAGCACCACCAGCCGGTAGCGGCGGGGAGCGGACCCGGCGAGTTCGGCCAAGGCACCGAGCGTGCGGTCCAAGCCATCCAGGGCTGCAAGCGACTCGGGGCGGAACATGCCTGCGTGGTGGGCAATCTCGTCGTAGTCAACGTAGTCGACATAGATGCTCTTCGTGCCGCGACGCAGCTCCTCTGCCACCAGCGCCGTGTTCAGGTCCCGCAGCAGACCGTTGGTGACTGCCCGCAGCAGGGCGAAGGTCCAGTCCCGCCGCACCCGCGGATTGAGGTCACGTTTGACCTGTCTCCGGGCCTGCCAACGCTCCTTGAAGATCTCGCCGACGGTCCGCGTGAAGCTGCGCATGAAGCCGTTCGGGGTGGCAAAAAACCAGGCGAACGCCCGTCGGGTTTGGGTCGAGCCGCGCCGGACCTCTACCCGGCTCATCGTCAAAAACGAGCGGGGCGCGTCACCGGTGAACAGGTTCGAGATGGAGACGCCGTCGTCGCAGAGCAGTCCCTGGCCGGTGCTGTGCCTGTCCTCAATCACCCGGGCGTCTGCCGGACGGTTGGCCACCAGGACGCGTTGGAGCTCACGGTCATACCACCGGAAGGCCGGGATCCCGTCGACCGTGCCGTGCAGAATGCCCATCTGGCTCGCCGGCGTCGTGCAAGGCAGCTGGGGAGTCCATTCACGGAACTGATAATCTCCCGAGGCCAGCCAGCGGCGGAGATGGGGCACTCCCCCGGACTGGATAGCCCACTGCAGCACCGGGAAGGGGACCCCGTCGAGCTGGACGAACAGGACACCGTCAACCTCCGGATCGGTCACCGTTTCCTGCCGGCGTGCCCGTCCGGCCAGCGAGGTGATGAGGCCGTCATCGGTTCCGGCTGTGGTGGCCCACGAAATGAGCGTGCCCACGACGGCACTGACCCAGGTAGCGGCGAGGGCTGTCAACGGCGTCGACTCGATGCCGGGCACCAGACGGATGGCGACGTACATGATCAGGGCCTGCCCCACCAGGGCGGTGAGAAGCACTGCCACCCAGCCCACCCTGGCCGAGATCTCCACCAGCACGGGGCGCAGGACCAGGCCGACGAGGCCGGCTGCCGCCGCCACGGCGGCGTATGACCACCAGCTGGCCGCAGAGAACCCCGGCAGCAGGGCGCCGGTGATGATGAGGGCAACAGTCGAGGCAGCCCAGGCAAGGACCAGCCTGGCGAGGTCTGAGATTCGGGCGCCGCGGGTGCGGGCAACGCGCGTCGGCATTTTCCCAGTATGGCCGTCGGCAACCGGCTCGCACCCACCCTCACAGGGTGAGAATCACGGGCTGGGATAAATCAGTCAGCCTGTGCGGTGTCGGGTCCGCGATCGCCGGGGGACGTTCCCACGGGCGCAGCCGGCCCGTACGGTCTAGTCGTCCTCGTCCTTGTCCCAAGCCTCATTGCGCGCCTTGACCTTTTCCAGGGCGTGTTCGGCTTCCTCACGGGTCTTGTACGGTCCGATCAGCTGGCTCCAGTCGGACATCGCGTCTTCCTCGATCTCGTGGGTGTTGACGTTGTACCAGTATTCGGGCATCGGGGCTCCTTCATGGCCCGGAGCGTGTCCGGGTGTGTTTTCCGGGCTGTATTTTCCGGGCTGTATTTTCCGGGCTGTGCCCGGCTACTTATATGATCAATCTATGCCTTCTCTAGCCTCAACTGCACCCATCGGCACGCTGGTCCCGGGGACAGTGAGCCCGCAGCTTCCCGTGCCGCCGTCCATCCCGCGTCCGGAATATGTAGGCAAGCCGGCTCCTGCGAAGTTCACGGGGTCCGAGGTCAAGTCGGCGGAGACCATCGAGAAGATCCGGATCGCCTCCCAAATCGCCGCCCAGGCCATCGTGGAGGTCGGCAGGCACATCGAACCCGGCGTCACCACCGACCAGCTGGACCGGGTGGGCCATGAGTTCCTGCTGGACCACAACGCGTACCCCTCCACCCTCGGATACCGGGGCTTTCCGAAGTCCCTGTGTTCGTCCCTCAACGAGGTCATCTGCCACGGCATCCCGGACAGCACCGTGGTCCGGGACGGCGACATCCTCAACATCGACATCACGGCCTTCATCGGCGGTGTCCATGGCGACACCAACTACACCTTCCTGGTCGGCGACGTCGACGAGGAATCCCGCCTCCTCGTGGAGCGCACCCGGGAATCGCTGAACCGCGCCATCCGGGCCGTGGCTCCCGGGCGCGAAATCAACGTGATCGGCCGGACCATCGAGTCCTACGCAAAGCGCTTCGGCTACGGCGTGGTCCGCGACTTTACCGGGCATGGAGTTGGCGAAGCCTTCCACACCGGGCTGATCATTCCGCACTATGACGCGGCCCCGGCATACAACACCACCATGGAAACCGGTATGGTGTTCACGATCGAGCCAATGCTGACCCTGGGCACCGTTGACTGGGACATGTGGGCTGATGACTGGACCGTCGTGACCCGCGACCGCAAGCGCACCGCCCAGTTCGAGCACACCCTGCTCGTGACGGAGTCCGGTGCCGAGGTCCTCACGCTGCCCTGACCGCCCGCTCCACACGCTAGTTCCCGGAACCACCCCGCTCTTTCACCACCGGCCCTGCCCGGTCACTACAGCCCGCCCCTGCCACGAACGGAACGACATTGGCCAAGAAGGACGAAAAGTCGAAGAAGAACGCCCCCCTGATCGGCATTGACATCGGTGGGACCGGAATCAAGGGCGGGATCGTGGACCTGAAGAAGGGGAAGCTGATCGGCGACCGGGTGCGCTTCCCGACGCCGCAGCCCTCCACCCCTGAGTCCGTGGCCGAAGTCGTCGCGCAGGTTGTCGCCGAGCTCTCTGCCCGTTCCGATGCCCCCGACGCCAGCAGCCCCGTGGGCGTGACCTTCCCCGGCATCATCCAGCACGGTGTGGTCCATTCGGCCGCGAATGTGGACAAGTCGTGGCTGGAAGCCGACATCGATGCCATGCTCACGGCGCGTCTCGGCCGCCCGGTGGAGGTCATCAACGACGCAGACGCCGCCGGACTCGCCGAAGCCCGCTTCGGTGCCGGCGAGGGAGTCGCCGGCACCGTGCTGGTGATCACCCTTGGCACCGGCATCGGCTCGGCGTTCATCTTCGACGGGAAGCTGGTTCCCAACGCCGAACTCGGCCACCTTGAGATCGACGGCTTCGACGCCGAGACCAAGGCCTCAGCCGTGGCCCGTGAGCGCGAGGGCCTCAGCTGGGAACAGTACAGCGTCCTGCTGCAGCGCTACTTCTCCCACGTGGAATTCCTGTTCTCCCCCGAGCTCTTCATTGTGGGCGGCGGCATCTCCAAGCGTGCAGACGAGTACCTGCCGCACATGAAGCTGCGCACGCCGATCGTCCCGGCCGAGCTGAAGAACGACGCCGGGATCGTGGGCGCGGCCATCGAGATTGCCCTCAAGCACAAGCTGGCCAAATAAAGCGCCCCTCGCGGGATTAAGGCCAATTGAGCTATCACTCCGGGTCGTTCTGAACGCTGGGAACGACCCGGAGTGATAGCTCAGTTTCTTTGTGGAGC
>NZ_JBFTZW010000075.1:0-14707 GCF_056406555.1 Arthrobacter sp. P1_B4 | reverse complement strand
GAAGCCGCCGAACGGGCCAGCCGGCGCCGGCTCCAGGCCCGGCGCGCCGCCGCCGTCGCCGTCGCCGTGCAGCAGGTCATCGGATTCATCGACGTGTCCGTGGAGCTGGCCCGCCGCGAGCGGGACAGCGCCGAGGAACGCAAGGACGCCATGGACCTTGAACTGGCCGGGGTCCGCAGCGGCAACGACGCGCTGGCCCGAGAACTGGCCGAACTCACCGACTCCGTGCACCGCGACGAGCTCGCCCGCACGCAGCAGCGGCTGCGGATCGAGGCGCTGGAACTGAAGAGTGTGGAGGAGCTCGGGCTGACTGCCGGGCAGCTCGTGGCCGACTACGGACCGGACCTTCCCGTCCCGGTCCCTGCCGGCGACTCGGCGGACAAATGGGCCGCACTGCGCGCCCCGGTGGACGAGGACGGACGCGAGATTTCCGAAGGCAAGCCCTTCGTCCGTGCGGAACAGGAAAAACGGCTCAAACGCGCCGAACGCGACCTCGCGGCCCTGGGGAAGGTAAACCCGCTGGCGCTCGAGGAGTTCGCCGCGCTTGAGGAGCGCCACCAGTTCCTCAGCAGCCAGCTCGAAGACCTGAAGTCCAGCCGCAAAGACCTGCTGGACATCATCAAGGAAGTCGACGACCGCGTCCAGAAGGTCTTTGCCGAGGCGTTCGAGGACACCTCCCGGCAGTTTGTCCGCGTCTTCGCCCGGCTGTTCCCCGGCGGCGAGGGCCGGCTGGTCCTGACCGACCCCACCGACATGCTCACCACCGGCATCGAGGTCGAAGCCCGCCCGGCCGGCAAGAAAATCAAGCGGCTCTCGCTGCTTTCCGGCGGCGAACGTTCCCTGACGGCCGTGGCGCTGCTGGTGGCCATCTTCAAGGCACGGCCCTCTCCCTTCTACGTCATGGACGAGGTCGAGGCCGCGCTTGATGACACCAACCTGGGCCGGCTCATCACCATCTTCGAAGAACTCCGCGAATCCAGCCAGCTGATCGTCATCACGCACCAGAAACGCACCATGGAAGTCGCCGACGCCCTCTATGGCGTCACAATGCGCGGCGACGGCGTCTCCACGGTGATCAGCCAGCGGCTCAGTGCGGAGATCTAGGCAAACGTCCAGGTCCCGGCACGACTGCGTCCGCGCGCAACAAAAGCGCTGGCCACGGCCCATTTGGGGTTTGTGAGAAGCTAGGGGAGTGAACGATATCCTCCCCATCATTCTGCCCATTTTCGCTGTCCTGGTGGTCCTCGGTGTGCTGATCCCGGTGCTCATGAAGACCCGGAAGAACGCCAAGACCTACACCGGCCCGCGTGACGCAAACGACCCCGTGCAGGCCCCGGGAGCCGGAACCCTTGTGGAGGACCGTCCCGCGCAGGCGCCGGCACCGGCACGGACCTCGCCGGACGGCGTCGAACTCGAAGAACCAACCCTCGAAGTTCCGGACGACGCAGCCGGGCTGGAAACCGTCCCGGTGGAAACCCCGCTGCCGGTGGCCGGGCGGCTGATGCGGCTGCGTGAGCGGCTGGTCAAGTCCAACAACATCCTGGGCAAGGGGCTCCTGGCCCTGCTCTCGGCAGACAAGATCGATGAAGACGTCTGGGATGAGGTCGAGGAAACCCTGCTGCTGGCCGATCTCGGCACCGAACCGACCATGCAGCTCGTGGACTCGCTCCGCGAACGCGTCAAGGTGATGGGCACGCGGGACCCTGAGCACGTCAAGGCCCTGCTCCGGGAGGAACTCATCAAGCTCGTGGATCCGACCATGGACCGGAGCCTGAACGTCGAGCGCCACGGCGACAAGCCCGCCGTCATGATGGTTGTCGGCGTCAACGGCGTTGGCAAGACCACCACCGTAGGCAAGCTTGCCCGCGTGCTCGTGGCCGAGGACAAGGACGTGCTGCTGGGCGCGGCGGACACCTTCCGCGCCGCCGCCGCCGAGCAGCTGGCCACGTGGGGCCAGCGCGTCGGCGTGCCCACCGTGAAGTCGGACATCGACGGCGCGGACCCGGCCTCGGTGGCCTACGAGGCCGTCAAGGCCGGCATCGACCAGGAAGTCGACGTCGTCATGATCGACACCGCGGGGCGCCTGCAGAACAAGGTGGGCCTCATGGACGAGCTCAGCAAGGTCAAGCGGGTCATCGAAAAGCTGGCCGAGGTGGACGAGGTGCTGCTGGTCCTGGACGCCACCACCGGCCAGAACGGACTCAACCAGGCCCGGGTGTTCTCCGAGGTCGTGAACATCACCGGGATCGTCCTGACCAAGCTGGACGGCACCGCCAAGGGCGGGATCGTCGTCGCCATCCAGAAATCCCTTGGGGTCCCGGTGAAGCTGATCGGCCTGGGCGAAGGCGCCGACGACCTCGCGCCGTTCGAGGCCGAAGGCTTCGTGGACGCGCTGCTGAACTAGCGCGCACCGCAACAAAAAGAGTGCCCCGGTCCTGTCTGGTCAGTTCAGACAGGACCGGGGCACTCTTTGTTCGAGTGGCTAGTACTTGAAGTTCAGGACCGTTACTGTGCCGGCTGTCAGCTTGAACTGCTGCGTCTGGGACTTGAACGCGAAGCCGGGCACCGTGGCGCGCTTGGCGAGGGGTGTGGGCTCGGTCTTGGCGCCATCGATGACGGTCTCGTCCTCGGCTGCGTAGCTGGGTCCGCTGAGCTGGGTCATGGTCCCGGTGACAGGCTTGCCCGGAAGGTTCAAGGTGACTAAAGTCTGCGCGGCCTTTTCGGGGTCGTTTTCGTTGACGATCACCACGCTGGTGCTGCCGTCCGCGTTCTGCAGCGCATAGCTGAACGCCGGGCCGCCGCCGGAGCTGTTCACTTTCATGAACTTGCCGGCCTCGAGCTCGGCCACCATGGAGATGCCGAAGAAGTTGGCACGGCCGGACATCTGGCCATTGCCGAACGGGTAGGCCCCGGCGCTGCAGATGGCGGACAGGGGCGGGCCGCCCTTGCAGGTCAGCAGCGAGCTGTGGAAGCCGATTCGGGTGATGCCCAGCTGGGCGGCGGTGAGGGCATAGTCTGCCGCCCACAGCGCAGATGCGTGAGTACGGGAGGTCTCATTGGAACCCGGGCACGCCGAGATCCCGGTTTCCGGAATCCAGGTTTCCAGGCCGGCGGCCTGACCCACCGCGAGGGCCGCCTTCTGGTAGTTGACGCCACGGTCGTGCATCGTTCGGCTCATCGCGTTTGCCAAGGTAGGCGAGTCCTGGGGCAAGCTGCCGTCACAGTTGGAGAGCGGGTAGTGGTGGAACGTCAGGATCTTCTTCTGCGGGAGGTCCGCGTCGACGAACGGCTGCCACCACTTCTGGTCGTAGGCGCCCGGGCCGGAGATGGGCACGTTCGGCGCCACTGCATAGATCGCGTTGGCGTAGTCCTTCAATTCCCGAATGTACTGATCCAGGCTGTAGCCGCTGCCGGACTTCACATCGTTGAACACGAAGCCGTTGGGCTCATTGCCCACAGTGATGCTCAGCAGCCGGTCGCCGAGGATCGCCGAGGCGTTCTTGGCCATGTCCGCAGCCCGCGCCGGGTTGTAGTGGCCCAGATCCACTGTGAGGCTGACCCTGGCGTCGCCTGCCTCCAGCAGGGTCTTGAGCCGGACCAGGTCTGCCGGGCCCACGGCCTTGACCGGGTGCGTCTTGTCACCCTTGTAGTCGGCGGGGACAGCCTCGCCGCTGGAGGTCCAGAAGAAACGCCGGTCCACGGCGTTGCCGCCGAAACGCAGGACCGGCTGGTCGATCTCCTTGAGCAGCTTGACCATCGACGCGTTGTCGCTGCTGAGGTCGGGATCGGCCAGATCCGTGGCCTCCAGGGAAATTCCCGCCATGCCCTTGTTCAGGGAAGTGCCCACGAGGTCGCTGGAGACATCGACCTTGAGGGGCTCAACCTTTTCCAGCGGCGACCCGGCCGGCGGACCCGGCTGTGCGTAATAGGTGACGGGCGGTCCCACCTCGGCCGGGGCGGGTGCCGGGGCTGACTGGGCGGCGGGGGAAGAAGCGGCCGGCGGTGCCGGGGTCGGGTTTCCGAGGGCGAGGGGAACCAGTACTGCTGCGGCGACGGCGACAATTCCTGCGCCGGCGATCAGCCCTGCGCGCTTCCTGTTGCCCGCGCTCTTTCCTGCGTTGGCTCCTGTGTTGGCTCCCGCGTCGGCTCCCGCGTCGGCGGGTTGGGCGGGGTCGGGGCTTTCGGCTTTCCCGGGGGAAGAGTCGAATTTGGCCATGGGGGATTACCTCCGGAAGTTTGTAGCACGTGCCCCCAGCTTACCCAAGGGCGGCGGCCGACGCTGACCGGAAGGTCCCGGACAGCGTCCCGTGCACGGTCCCGTCCAATTTCCCGGAGGGGGCACGTGCCCGGCGGACCGGTGGCGGCAACGCCGCAGGTCAGGCGCGATCCGGGGCCGGCCGGCGGAACGTTTCGCGGGCCGGCAACCACACGGCGGCGGCGGCCAACAGGATGCCGCCAGTGACCCCAAAGGCCCATCCGTAGCCCAGCCGGTCCGCCAGCAGCCCGGCCACCACCGGTCCGACAATCGCGCCGCTGTCCGAGGCCATCTGGAAGACGGCCAGGACGCGGCCGCCCGAGCGCTCGTTGCCGATCACATCGGCGATGGCAGCCTGCTGGGCCGGTCCCAGCAGCCCGGAGCCGATCCCGGCGCAAGCGGAGGCGAGCAGGAACCAGGGCAGCTGGTGCGTGAACCCGATGGCCGCCGTGGCGGTGCCGGTGACCAGCAGCCCGGCCAGCAGGAGCGGCTTGCGGCCCAGGCTGTCCGCGAGCCGGCCGGAAAACGTCAGCGCCACCGCGTTGCCGCCGGCAAACACCGCCAGGGCCCAGCCGGCCGATTCCGGACCGGCGCCGAGCGCCACGACGGCGAAGAGCGGCACTGTGGCCATCCGCACCCCGAAGGTGGCCCAGCCGTTGGCAAAGCTCGAAAACAGGCCGGCCCGGTAGGCGCTGTCCCGCAGCGCGTCCCGCAGTTCCATCGCCGGGGCCGTGGCGCCGGGCTGCCGCGAGGCGGCGGGGACATGGCTGAGCTGGGTTTGCACCACGACGGCGGCCAGCACCAGGGCCGCCGCGTAGGCCAGGAACGGCACCCGCAAGCCGAAGCCGGCCAGCATCCCGCCGACGATGGGGCCGCAGACGTTGCCGATCAGGAAGGCGGAGGCATAGGCCCCGGAGACCCGGCCGCGGCTTTCCGGCGGCGCGAGCCGGACCACGAGCGCCATGGACGCCACCGTGAACATCACCGAACCAGCCCCGCCGAGGCCGCGGAAGACCAGCAACTGCCAGTAATTCTGGGCGAAAGCGCAGGCCGCCGTGGACGCCGCGACGATCAGCAGCCCGGCCACATAGACCGGCCGTTCGCCCAGCTTCACGATCAGGGCGCCGCCGGCCGGTGCAAAGACCAACCGCATGAAAGCGAAGATGCTCACGATCACCGCCGCCGCGGTCGCCCCGACGTCGAACGTGGTGGCGAACTGGGGCAGAACCGGTGCCACGAGGCCGAAGCCGATCGCAATCAGGAAGGCCGCCACCAGCATCACCTTGATGTCCCGGGGCAGCCGGGAACGGCCCGCAGCCCGGGAAGGGACCTTGGCTGCGGCGTCGCCGGCGGGGCGGGAGGTCTTGCTCATAATGCGTTCGTCCTTGGGAAGATGCGGTGCCGGCTGGCGGCGGGTTCAACAAGTGCGGGAATAATCCGCTGAAACATAACCGTAACAAGTGTGAGATGCACCATTTACGTCCGGGAGGTTCTTGTAACAACCCGGCAATGTAAATCCTCCGCCAGCGAAACACTGCCCCGCGAAACTCTTTCTAGAACGCAAATAAATGCGTTGGGACCGGCGGACTACTCCGCACCTAATAGCAAGAGAGGACGTAGACCATGGAACTCACCGCAGGTCTCGTTTGGCTCCTGGTCGCCGCGGCACTCGTGCTGTTCATGACCCCGGGCCTGGCATTCTTCTACGGCGGCATGACCCGCGCCAAGTCGGCTTTGAACATGATGATGATGAGCTTCGTCGCCATTGGAACCGTCGGCATCATGTGGATCCTGTGGGGCGCTTCGATGGCTACGACCAACGAAGACAACTTCTACCAGATCTTCGCCAACCCGTTCAGCCACTTCGGCCTGCACAACTTCACCGAACCGGCCGACCTGCTCAAGGTCGGCTACGCGGCCACCTTCGCGATCATTACGGTGGCCCTGATTTCCGGTGCGGTCGCCGACCGCGCCAAGTTCTCCGCATGGGTGGTCTTCACCCCCATCTGGGCGACCCTGGTTTACGCGCCGATGGCCTTCATGGTCTGGGGCGGCGGACTCTTCTCCGCGAATGGCTGGTTCGGCCAGACGTTCGCGCCGGTCATCGACTTCGCCGGCGGCACCGTGGTCCACATCAACGCCGGCGTCGCGGGCCTCATCCTGGTCCTGATCATCGGTAACCGCAAGGGCTTCGGCAAGGACCCGAACCACCGCCCGCACAACATTCCGTTCGTCATGCTCGGTGCCGCAATCCTGTGGTTCGGCTGGTTCGGCTTCAACGCCGGTGCCGCCGCGACGGTGGAGCAGGCCGGCCTGATCTGGATCAACACCCTGGCCGCCCCGGCCGCCGCCATGCTCGGCTGGCTTGCCGTGGAACGCTTCCGCGACGGTCACCCGACCTCCCTCGGTGCCGCCTCCGGCGTGGTCGCCGGCCTGGTCGCCATCACCCCGGCCTGCGCCAACGTCTCCCCGCTGGGTGCGATCGCCCTCGGCGTCGTGGCCGGTGTGGCCTCGGCGCTCGCCGTCGGCCTGAAGTTCAAGTTCGGCTACGACGACTCGCTCGACGTCGTCGGCGTCCACCTCGTCTCCGGTGTTGTCGGCACGGTCGCAATCGGCTTCCTTGCCACCCCGACCCAGGGCGCCGCAGGCCTGTTCTACGGCGGCGGCACCACGCAGCTGGTCGCCCAGACCCTCGCGGCAATGATGGCCATCGTCTTCACCGCCGTGATGACCTTCATCATTGCCTTCCCGATCCACAAGCTCATGGGCTTCCGGGTTTCCCAGGAACAGGAAGTTGTCGGTGTGGACCTGAGCCTGCACGCAGAGACCGCCTACGAGTTCGGCGTCGGCGGGCACGGCGGCAGCTTCCAGCCGCTGCACGAACTGATCACGGGCAAGCCGATGGGCGGCGAGCCGCAGGAGGAAGGCATAGCCGCCGAAGTGCCGGTGGACGCCGCGTCCAACGGCAAGCAGAACGCAACGGGCAAGGAAAGTGTGGGGGCATGAAACTGATCACGGCAATCGTCCGACCGGAAAAGCTTGAGGCTATTCGCGAAGGCCTGGAAGCCTACGGTGTGCAGGGCCTCACGGTCAGCGCAGCCAGCGGCTACGGCCGGCAGCGCGGCTACACCGAGGTGTACCGCGGGGCCGAGTACAACGTGGACCTGCTGCCAAAGATCCGGGTGGAAGTCCTGGCCACCGACGAACAGGCGGACGACATCCTGGATGTCATCATCGCCAGTTCCAACACCGGCCGGGCCGGCGACGGCAAAGTCTGGACGATGGATGTGTTCGAAGCTGTCAGGGTCCGTACCGGAGAGCGTGGTTCGGCAGCGATCTAGTTGCTCCCCGCTCCATGCCGCTAGAGCCAACAGACACAGCGGCGTTGACACGGCACTCACACAGCGGGCCGGATACCTGAGAAGGTGTCCGGCCCGCTGTGTCGTTGCTGCCTGGTCGTTGTTGCTGTGTCGTTGCTGCTTGGTCGGCCCGGAAGCGGCTCCGGCGCACCGCCGGATCCGCGCGGGCCCTGCCGGTACGAATCTAGGCTGGCCAGCCCTCCGGCCCCGGGGTCCCGGCCGGATATTCCTCCAGCGGGACATGTCCGGCGGTCCAGGATTTCAGCACCGGCGCCAGGATGCGCCAGCAGTCCTCGGCCGTATCCGCCCGCACCGAGAGCAGCGGATCCCCGGTCAGCACGCCCTCGAGCACTTCACCGTAGGGGAGGAGTTCGGAGGCGCTCAGTTCGGCCTGCAGCGTGGCCCGGTCCAGGCTCAGGACATTGCCCGGTCCGTTCACGTCGACGTCGAACTGCAGCGTGTCCGGGCCAAAGCCGATCCGCAGCTGGTTGGGGGCGTCCACACCGGTGAACCCCTTCGGAAGGTGCGGCACCGGCCGGAAGGTCACCACGGCCTCCTTGCGTTTCTGGCCCAGCGCCTTGCCCGAGCGCAGGATGAACGGCACGCCCTGCCAGCGCCAGTTGTCGATCTCCACCTGCACCTCGGCGAGGGTTTCAGTACCCCTGGACGCGTCCACGCCCTCCTCCTTGGCGTAGTCCGGAATGTCCCGGCCGTTGATCGAACCCGCCGTGTACCGGGCCCGGCGGCTGCTTTGCCGGTAGGGGGCCTTGATGCTGCTGGCCCGCAGCACGGTGGCCACGGCATCGCGGAGATCGCGTTCGTCCACGGATGCCGGCGGCTCGATTGCCATGAGGGCCATGATCTGAAGCAGGTGGCTTTGGATCATGTCACGGAGCGCCCCGGCGCCGTCGTAGTAGCGGGCGCGGCCTTCGAGGGCGAGGTCCTCGTCGAAGATGATCTCGATTTTTTCGATGTTCTGCCGGTTCCACACCGGCTCCAGGAACGTGTTCGCGAAGCGCAGGCCAAGGATGTTCAGGACCGTTGCCTTGCCGAGGAAGTGGTCCACGCGGTGGATGTGGTCCTCCGGGACCAGCGCCGCCAGCGTCTTGTTCAGGTGGCGCGCCGACTGCTCGTCGGAGCCGAACGGCTTCTCCATGACCAGCCGGGTGCCGGCGGGCACATCCTCCGGCGCCAGGGCCTCGCACGCGAGCTGGCTGACCCGCGGCGGCAGGGCGAAGTAGACCGCCACGGGCCCCTCCAGTTGCGCCAGGAGCCCGGCGAGCTGGCCCTTGGCCGTGACATCGAGCTGGTGGTAGGTGCTCTCCTTGCGGATCCGCTTGAGCTCCCGCTTGCCGTGGGCGTCGGCCTTGGAGTCCTCGTCCGCGAACGACTCCTCGATCCGGCCAAGCCACTGCTCCGGCGTCCACGGGTCCGATCCCGCTCCCGCCAGGGTGAGGCCGTCGGCGCGGCCCCGGGACACCAGGCGGGCAAGCCCCGGTAACAGGAGCCTTCCGGTGAGATCGCCGGAAGCGCCCAGGATGAGCAGGGTTTTTACAGTTGTTTGGCTGGTCACCTACGCCAGCATGCCATCTTGAAGGCGCATCTTGGTACCCTAGATAGTCGAGTCCTGTTGTCGAGGCGGTTCGTCCAGGCGAATACCAGTCGCGACGCTGGCGTGCCGCACCGGCCGCCACCTGTAGATCCACTGAAAGAAGTGCACGGCGCGTGTTCAATTCACTCTCTGACCGGTTGACAGCAACCTTCAAGAATCTGCGTGGCAAGGGCCGCCTGACCGAGGCGGACGTTGACGCCACAGTCCGCGAGATCCGGCGTGCCCTCCTGGACGCCGATGTCGCTGTGCCCGTGGTCCGGGAGTTCACCGGCCGCGTCCGCGAGCGTGCCCTCGGCGCCGAGGTCTCCGGGGCGCTGAACCCGAGCCAGCAGATCGTGAAGATCGTCAACGAGGAACTCGTCGAGATCCTCGGCGGTGAGACCCGCCGGATCCGCCTGGCGAAGACCGGACCCACCATCATCATGCTGGCCGGCCTCCAGGGCGCCGGCAAGACCACCCTGGCCGGCAAGCTGTCCAAGTGGCTCAAGTCCCAGGGCCACAGCCCGATGCTGGTGGCCTGCGACCTCCAGCGCCCCAACGCCGTCACCCAGCTGCAGGTAGTCGGCCAGCGCGCCGGCGTGCCCGTCTTCGCCCCGCACCCAGGCGCCACGTCCACCGAGCTGGACCACCCTGCCGGCGACCCTGTCGCCGTCGCCCGCGCCGGCGTCGAGGAAGCCAAGCGCACCCTCCACGACGTCGTGATCGTGGACACCGCCGGCCGTCTCGGCGTCGACGCCGACATGATGGAGCAGGCGCGCCAGATCCGCCGCGCGATCGTCCCGAACGAAGTCCTGTTCGTGATCGACTCCATGATCGGCCAGGACGCCGTCAACACGGCCTTGGCCTTCGACGAGGGCGTCAACTTCACCGGCATCGTGCTCTCCAAGCTCGACGGCGACGCCCGCGGCGGCGCCGCGCTCTCCGTCGCGTCGGTGACCGGCAAGCCGGTCATGTTCGCCTCCACGGGCGAAGGCGTGGACGACTTCGAGCTCTTCCACCCGGACCGCATGGCCTCGCGCATCCTCGACATGGGTGACGTCCTCACCCTGATCGAGCAGGCCGAGAAGTCCTGGGACAAGGATGAAGCCGCGCGGATGGCGAAGAAGTTCGCCGACCAGGAAGACTTCACCCTCGATGACTTCCTCGCGCAGATGCAGCAGATCCGCAACATGGGCTCCATGAAGAAGATGCTCATGATGATGCCGGGCGCGCAGAACATCCGCCAGCAGCTGGAGCAGTTCGACGAGCGCGAGATCGACCGCGTCGAGGCCATTGTCCGCTCGATGACCCCGCACGAGCGTGTGGCTCCGAAGATCATCAACGGCTCCCGCCGGGCCCGTATTGCCCGCGGTTCCGGCGTGCACGTCTCCGAGGTCAACGGACTGCTGGAACGTTTTGCCCAGGCCCAGAAGATGATGAAGAAGATGGCCGCCGGCGGCGGGATGCCCGGCATGCCGGGAATGCCCGGCATGGGCGGCGGGGGCGGAGCCCGCAAGGGAGCCAAATCCGCGCCCAAGAAGAAGGCCCGCTCCGGCAACCCGGCCAAGGCGGCGCAGGAACTGCGCGACGCCGAGGCCCGGCGTGCCGCCGGCCCCAAGGCGCTGCCCACCGGCGCGTCGTTTGGCCAGCAGGGCGGCGACTTCGATCCGTCCCAGCTGAACCTGCCCAAGGGTTTCGACAAGTTCCTCGGCGGCAGCAAGTAGCCATAAGTGCTGACGGCCGCCGGCACTGTGTCGCCGGCGGCATCAGCACTGAAGTGCCATAGGGTTAGACAATGTTCAAGCAGCGCGTAGTCTTCGTCCATGGGGACGGCAGCTTCGGCGCCGCCGCGTGGCCAAAACAGCACGGAATGGCGCTGGACTACGACGCCCTGTTCCTGCGGCGGCACGGGTTTGACGCCGTCGCGGAACCGCTCGAATCCAACTTCGCCGCCGACGCCGCCATCGTGCTCGCCTCGCTGGCAGACGACGGCCGCGGCGAGGCCGGCGGCCACGTTGTGGCCCATTCGCAGGGCGCGATCGCGGCGATGATGGCCGCCGTCGAACGGCCCGACCTCGTCCAGTCGCTGACCCTGGTGGAACCGGCCTGCCTGTCCCTGACCGCGGAACTCCCGGCCACCGCCGCGCACCGGGCCCTGATGCAGCCGCTCTTCGACGTCCGCCACAACCTCAGCGACGACGACTTCCAGCGGGAGTTCATCCGCCGCGCGTTCGCGGCGGACGCCCCCGGGGCCACGACGCCGGAGGCCCTCCGGGCTGCGCGCCGGCTCCGCCTGCAGGCGCCGCCGTGGGAAGCCCCGCTGCAGATCGTGCCGGGCGTGCCGACCCTGGTCCTGACCGGCGGCTGGGAACCGCTGTATGAGGAAATCGCCGGTTACCTGCGCGAGACCGGCGCCCTGCACCGCACGGCACCAGGAGGGCACCGGCCCCAGGATTCAGCCGAAGGGGACCGGGCCATCCGCTCCTACATCGCCGAAGTCAGCCGGCACCAGCACGCCCGGGCCTCCTAGGAAGCTGCGCGTCCTCCCACCGAGGGCTGCGGCAGGTAGACCTTGCCGCCCGAGGCGCGGAACTCGTTGCTCTTCGCCCGCATTCCGGCCGCCATCTGCGCCAGGGCCGCCTGCGAATCAGCTGAACCGTATTCGTCCCGGATGTCCTGGCTGATCCGCATGGAGCAGAACTTCGGACCGCACATCGAGCAGAAGTGGGCCGTCTTGGCCGGCTCCGCGGGAAGCGTCTCATCGTGGAAAGCCTCGGCCGTGACCGGGTCCAGGGACAGCGCGAACTGGTCCCGCCAGCGGAACTCGAACCTTGCCTTGGATAGGGCATCGTCGCGTTCGTGCGCGCCGGGGTGGCCCTTGGCGAGGTCCGCGGCATGGGCCGCGATCTTGTAAGTGATCACGCCCGTCTTCACATCGTCCTTGTTCGGCAGCCCGAGGTGTTCCTTGGGCGTGACGTAGCAGAGCATCGCGGTGCCATAGCGGGCGATCTCGGTGGCGCCGATCGCCGAGGTGATGTGGTCATAGCCCGGTGCTATGTCCGTGACGAGCGGCCCGAGTGTGTAAAACGGGGCGCCCTTGCAGAGTTCCTGCTGGCGCTCCACGTTTTCCCGGACGAGGTGGAAGGGCACGTGCCCGGGGCCCTCCACCATGACCTGCACGTCGAAGTCCCAGGCCCGCTGCGTGAGCTCGGCCAGGGTGTCCAGTTCGGCGAACTGTGCCGCGTCGTTGGCATCCGCCGTCGCGCCGGGCCGCAGCCCGTCGCCCAGGGAAAAGGCGACGTCGTAGCGTGCGAAGATCTCGCACAGCTCGTCGAAGTGGGTGTACAGGAAGTTCTCCCGGTGGTGCGCCAGGCACCAGCCGGCCATGATGGAACCGCCGCGGGACACGATGCCGGTGACCCGGTTGGCCGTCAGCGGCACATACCGCAGCAGCACGCCGGCGTGGATGGTCATGTAGTCCACGCCCTGCTCGCACTGTTCGATCACGGTGTCCCGGAAGATCTCCCAGGTCAGGGCGTTCGCCTCACCGTTGACCTTCTCCAGTGCCTGGTAGATCGGGACCGTTCCGATGGGGACGGGGGAGTTGCGGATGATCCACTCGCGCGTGGTGTGGATGTCGTCCCCGGTGGAGAGGTCCATGACGGTGTCCGCGCCCCACTGCGTGGCCCACTGGAGTTTGTCGACCTCCTCGGCGATGGAGCTGGTCACGGCGGAGTTCCCGATATTGGCGTTGATTTTCACCAGGAACGCCTTGCCGATGATCATCGGCTCGGATTCGGGATGGTTGACGTTGTTGGGAATGATCGCGCGGCCCGCGGCCACCTCGCTGCGCACCAGCTCCACATCGCAGTTCTCGCGCAGCGCGACGAACCGCATTTCCTGGGTGATGACACCGTCCCGGGCGTAGCGCATCTGCGTGACGGTCCTGCCCTCAACGGCCCGGCGCGGCACCGGCCGGCCGGCCCGCCACTCGGCCGACGCGGCACCGCGGCGCACCGCCGATTTGCCGTCGTCGAGCAGCTCGCGTTCGCGGCCGGCGTAGGGTTCGGTGTCCGCCCTGTCCTCAATCCAGGGGGTGCGGAACGGCTCCAGCCCGCGGACCGGATCGCTGCCCGGGCCGGCAGTGCGGTAGACCCGGAACGGCGGGTTCCGGACGCCGCCCGGGGAGGGTTCCAGGGCGATCTCGGTCACCGGCACGCGGATGCCGTGCTCCGGGTCCGTGCTGAAGGCCAGCGAGTGGGACTTCAGCGACTGTGTGGGGGCCAGAGGCTGGCTTGCGGCAGACCCGTGCTGGGCTAGCCCAGTGGGGGCTGACTCATTGTGGGCAGGGCTGTGCTGTGTCACTTGGGAGTTCACGGAAATACTCACTTCCTTCGCCGGCATTACCCGGACAGGTTCAACGGTCGCGGGCTGCGTCAGCCCGATCTCAGCCCCTGCAGGGGCACCCGTGTGGTCGTAGACGAAGCTACCACGCACCTCCGGCCGGCCGTCGAGTGTGACGCGGACGGCGGAGCCAGAGGGCTAGGCTTTAGGCCATGACCAGCATCATCGAGTTCAGCGGGCCCATCCTCACGGCGGCGGACCAGGTCCGCTACGGGTTGTGGTCGGTAGATGGCCGGCTGACCTTTCGCCGGCCCGCGGCCGCGCCGGAGCTCGTGCTGGACGGCTGGGTCATGCCCGGCCTCGTGGACGCACACTGCCACATCGGCCTGGGCCCGGGCGGGGACGTTACCGAGGACACCGCGGAATCCCAGGCCCTGGCGGACCGCAACGCCGGGACGCTCCTGGTCCGCGACGCCGGCGCCGTCCACAACACACGCTGGCTCCAGCAACGCGTGGACCTTCCCCGAATCATCCGCTCGGGCCGGCACCTCGCGAGGACCCGGCGCTACCTGCCGGGCCTGGCCGTCGAGGTCGAGCCGGAGGATCTCGTCGAGGCCGTGCGGAAGCAGGCCCGCGCGGGCGACGGCTGGGTCAAGCTCGTGGGGGACTGGATCGACCGCGACGCCGGCGATCTCGCCGCCAGTTTTCCCGCCCGGACGGTCAAGGACGCCGTCCGGGCCGCCCACGATGAGGGGGCCCGCGTCACCGCACACTGCTTCGCCGAAGACACCCTCGATGACATGCTCGACGCCGGGATCGACTGCATCGAGCACGCCACCGGGCTGCTGCCGCGGCACCTGCCGCGCTTCCTCGAACAGGGTGTTCCGATCGTGCCCACCCTGATCAACATCGCCACGTTCCCGGACATCGCCGCCCGGGCGGCCGCCAAGTTCCCCCGCTACGCAGCCCACATGCGCTCGCTGTGGGAGCGCCGGGCGGAGCGGATCCTCGAAGCCCACGAGGCCGGGCTGGCGATCTATGCCGGTACCGACGCCGGCAGCGTGATCAGCCATGGCAGGATCGTGGACGAGATCCAGGCCCTGCACGCCGCCGGCCTTTCCGCCGCTGCCGCCCTCAACGCCGCGAGCTGGTCCGCGC
>NZ_JBFTZW010000074.1:0-14908 GCF_056406555.1 Arthrobacter sp. P1_B4 | reverse complement strand
GTTTAACGCCCGGTGTAGCCCATCTTCGCGCTGATCTGCATCCCCGCCTGTTTCAGCGCATCGAGGAGTCCCGGCGCCGTCTCCGGATCAAAACGGAAGGCCGGCCCGGAAATACTTACCGCGCCGATCACGGCTCCCACATGGTTGTACACCGGCACGGACATCGAGTTGAGCCCAATTTCGAACTCCTCCCGGACCACTYCGTAGCCGTCACGGGCGACGTCGATCAGCTGGCTTTCGAGCTTGTTCCTGTTGGTGATGGTCCGCGGCGTCCGGGCCGGAAGCCCGGTCTCCTTCAGGACACGGTCCCGCTCGTCCGCGGACAGTGCAGCGAGCAGCACCTTTCCACTGGAGGTCGCGTGGAGCGGCGTCAGGCTGCCCACCCAGTCGTAGGTGGCCAAGGTCGACGGGCCCATGGCCTGGTCCACGTTGACGGCGTAGTTGGAGCGCAGGACGGCCAGGTTCACCGTCTCCTTGAACTCCTCTGCCAGGCTTTCGAGTACGGGCCGGGCCTCGCGGACCAGGCTGAGCCGCCCGGGGATGGAGCTTGCCAGCCTCAGGATGCCGAAGCCCAGCTGGTACTTTCCGCGCTCGCTGTTCTGGTGGACCATTTCCCGGCTCACCAGCGAACCCAGCAGCCGGGAGACTGTGGACTTGTGGATGCCCATCTCGTCGGCGATTTCGCTCACGCCCGCGTGGCCGTCCCGCGCCAGGATTTCCAGGACCATAAGCGCCCGGTCCACTGACTGGACACCACCGTGCTGGCCCGACTCCGCATCGGCGTCGGACTCGGGGTCATTTTTGGAAGCCATGATCCATACTCTCAAGTAGTTTCTGCGGCTTGCTTACCTGCCACAAGGCCGCCTGTAGCGTCCTCTCGGTTAGTTCCACAGTTTCGATCCTATGCCGTGAGGTGTGATGAGGCCGACATTGGGTAGGGACCCGCGCCAAGGAAGCCCAGCGACGCCCGGATCCGCTCACGACTGCGCCCTTCAGGAGTAGGGTTTGGCTTGGCAGACGAAGGGGTCGGCAGACGAAGGGGTCCACATGAGCTACAAATATCGAACCGTCCGGGTTCGCGGCACTGACCTGGTTGGAACCATCGCGCGCAAACACGGGGGCGCGCCTGAGATCTACGAAACCTCGAAGGACCCGAGCACCTCGGTTGTCCCGGTGTTCTTCCAGGCAACGGGTGAGGTCCGATTCTTCGACAGGTCAATGCTGGAGGACGTCGTGACGCCGGCCAGCTAGCAGCGGTGTTGCACCGCTGCTGCAAACGGAAAAGTCGCCTTGGCGACCGTTCCGGCAGGACGACCCGCGCCCCTTTATTCGAAGCGCGGGGCCGGCCGGGAGGGCCCTTTGCGTGGGTGTCCGCATGGCGTTGACACTGCTCAGGGCCGCGAGGAGGATTTGTTTTGGGGGGCCTCTTCGAAAGGAGCCCTAAATGCCGTGGCATGTCGAAGGTACCTATTTTGAGAACTGCAACTGCGACATGGTCTGCCCGTGTACGGCGACAGGACAGACGGCACCGGCGGACAATGACCGCTGCAACGTGGCCTTGGCCTTCCACGTGGAAACCGGCGAAGTCAACGGTGTCGACGTCGGCGGTCTGACAGTCTGCGTCGTGGCCGATACCCCGGCCCTGATGAGTGAGGGGGGCTGGAAGGTCGGTCTCCTGATGGACGCCGCCGCCTCCGCCGAGCAGGCCGAAGCGCTCGGTGCAGTCTTCGGCGGCCAGCTCGGCGGACCGATGGAGGGCCTCGCTCCCTTGATCGGTGAAATGGCGGGCGTAGAGTCCCAGGAAATGGCCTACGCCGACGACGGGCGTATCCACCAGGTGCGTATAGGCAGCGCCGTTGACATGGTGGTCGAGGACTTCATGAATCCATTTGATTCCACAGGGCGGGGAGTGAAACTTAGTGGGGTCGGATTCCCGGCCGACACTCTGGCAGCCGGCACATCCAGCACCGCCCGCGTCGACGTGTTCGGGATGACCTGGGATAACGCCGGGAAGAACTCCTTCTCGGCCCCCTTCGCCTGGTCCGCTTAGGTGCCGGGCAGCAGCCGCCTGACAGCCGGCCACCATGCCGGAGAGTTGGCGCTGATCGGGTGCGCCGCACTGGCCTGGTACCTGACTTTCCTAGGCCTTTCCGACATGTCCACAGGCCCGGGAACGATGGGATTGAGGCTCTGGGGTTTCCTGGCGGTGTGGACGCTAATGATGGCAGCCATGATGTTGCCGGCACTGGCGCCCCTGACTTCGATGTATCTCAGATCCATCCGCGCCGTGCGCAGCAGCCGGGTCAGGGCCATCCGGACAACGGCCCTGGTAGGCGGCTACCTTCTGACATGGATCGGATTCGGCGTCGTGGCCTACGCGGCCGCGGCCCTGTCTGCGCTACTGGCTGAGAACGCGGCGGACATCGTACCCTGGGTGGGTGCCGGCGTCCTCGTGGCGGCCGGAGCCTACCAGCTGACCCCGCTGAAGGACTTCTGCCTCAGGCACTGCCGGTCGCCCATAGCCTTCCTGCTGCACGTATCCGGGTACAAGGGCCGCTTGCGGGACGTCCGCGTCGGCATGTATCACGGCGTGTACTGCGTCGGCTGCTGTTGGGGGCTCATGCTGGTGCTGATTGCCGTGGGCGTGATGAACCTGGCGTGGATGGCCGTGCTCACGGTAGTTATCTTCCTGGAGAAGACATGGAAATACGGGCCCGCCTTCAGCCGGATAACTGGTGTCTCGCTGATCGTTTTCGCGCTCTTCGTCCCGGCGCACCCGGAGCTGCTGCCCGGGCTCTATATGCCCGCGCCCATGTAAGGGACGCTGACCACCGTCTTCGAATAGGAGTCCGGGGATCGACGTCGGCACGGGGTTCCGCGCCGTCTTCGCTTCTACGGCGTGCCCCCGTGGGCGGGTCGGCGCGAAAACAGCGTGCTGACCAGCCGGACCCCAAAGCCTTCATCCAGCGGCGAGCCGCTCAGGAAGAACCGGTAGTAGATCGGCCCCAGCAGGAGGTCTGTGAGCATCTCGGCGTCGACGTCCGGGCTCAGGTCTCCTCGGGAGATGCCCCGTTCCACCAAATGCAGCACTGGCGGTCGGACACCGGGAGGTCCAAGCTTTAACCATTCGACGCGGGCCACGTGTGGGCGTCCCGGCTTCCGGGGATGGCACGGCGAGGGTGACTGCACGGCGAGGGTGACGGCACGGCGGGTGCGAGGAGAGTGACGATGGTTGACACGGCAGCGCAGACTCTTCGGGCCGGGGCGCGCAACGACCTTGTGACGCAACTGCTGGGCATCTGGCTCCTCCTGGCTGTGTTCCTGGACGGCTGGGCCCACTTGCACGTTCCCGGGCTGGAAACCTTCTTCACCCCCTGGCACGCGGCACTCTATTCGGGCCTCATGGCCACCGCCGCGTGGACGGCAAGCGTGATCTGGAGGAACCGCCAGCCCGGGCGGCCATTGAACCGGTCGGTGCCGGCCGGCTACCGGGGCACGGTTATCGGACTGGTCCTGTTCGCCCTCGCGGGTGTCCTGGATCTGGCCTGGCACGAGATCCTGGGCATCGAAGTCTCCCTCGATGCGCTGGTGAGCCCCACCCACCTGCTGCTGGGGTTCAGCCTCTTCCTTATCCTCGGCACCGGTATCCGCAGTGCACGGGCCGCCGGCGGCGCAGAGGCCTTCAACTGGACGCCGCCTGCACTGTTGTCGCTCGCCCTCATGACGGGCCTGGGAGCCTTCTTCCTCATTTACTGCTCGGCGTTCGTCCGGACCCCGCCGGCCGTCCCGTATCTACAGACGCCGATCGGGAGCCCCGGGCACACCCAGGCGGAGCTGCCCCCGGCCCTCGGACTGGCCAGCTATTTGGTGACCACAGCGCTGATTATCGCGCCCTTCCTCTACACCTTCTCCGGAGCCCGGAGGCCTCCTTTCGGTATTGCCACCATCCTGGTCGCCGTGGTGGCGTGGCTGCCGCTGGCCATGTCGGGGCTGCGCCCGGCCGCGGTCGCCGGTGCGGCCGGAGCCACGATCATCGCGGCAGCGTCGGATCTGCTGCTTGCCCGACGGTCGGGCCCGTGGCTGAGGCGCAGGTTGCCGGCGGTCACCGCCGTGCTGGCGGCACTCATCTGGACCGGGCAACTGGCTGGGATCGCCCTCGGGGCATCGATTCAATGGCCAGTGTCGATGTGGCTGGGAGCCGTCGTGCTGAGTGCCGGACTGGCAGCGGCCCTCGCCTTCCTCAGCTCGTTGAACACCAGGAGCGTCCCGGGGCCGGCGGCGCCACGATGACCGTCAAATCCCCACTGTTCCCGGTGCCCGGAGTGGGCTAATTTGGGGATATAGGGGAGCGCCCGGTGCCCGGTTCGTTGACGGCGGAGGCACCTGGCTTCGCCATCGAGTAAGGAATCCGACCGTGGCCTACAACGTGGCCCAAAAGCTCATCGCATCCCATCTGGTGGCCGGGGAGATGATTCCCGGCCGTGAGATTGGCCTGCATATCGATCAGACCCTCACCCAGGACGCGACCGGGACGCTGGTCATGCTTGAACTGGAGGCCATCGGGCTCGACCGGGCACAAACTGAAGTGTCCGTGCAGTACGTGGACCACAACTTGTTGCAGGCCGACAGCAGGAACGCTGAGGACCATGATTTTCTCCGCTCGGCCTGCCGCCGGTTTGGTCTGTGGTTCTCGAAGGCCGGAAACGGCGTGTCCCATCCGACCCACATGCAGCGGTTTGGCCGTCCGGGCACGACCATGGTCGGTTCCGACAGTCACACCCCGGCCGCTGGGTCGCTGGGGATGCTGGCAATCGGGGTCGGCGGCACCGAGGTAGCCCTGGCCATCGCGGGCGAGCCGCTCTACCTGAAGATGCCGGAGATCTGGGGCGTGCGGCTTACCGGCAAGCTGCCACCGTGGACCAGTGCCAAGGACGTCATTCTTGAAATGCTTCGCCGGCACGGCGTGAAGGGCGGCAAGGACCGGATCATCGAGTACTACGGTCCCGGCCTCGCCACGCTGAGCGCGATGGACCGGCACGTGATTGCCAATATGGGCGCCGAACTCGGTGCGACGAGCACGGTCTTCCCGGCCGACGACCAGGTCCGGGCCTTCCTGCGCACCGAACAGCGCGAGGACGATTTCACCGAACTCCTCGCCGATTCCGGGGCCATCTACGACGTGACCGACGAGATCGACCTGGCCACGATCGAGCCGCTCATCGCCCTGCCCAGCTCGCCCGGCAACGTCGTTCCGGTGCGGGAGGTCACTGGCAGGCCGGTGGCGCAGGTCGTGATTGGGTCCTCAGCGAACCCGGGCCTGCGCGACTTCGCCATTGTCGCCGCCATCACGAAGGGACGGCAGTGCCATCCGGGACTGTCCTTCGACGTCAACCCTAGTTCCCGGCAGATCCTCCAGGACCTCACCAGGATGGGGGCCACGTTTGATCTGATACGCGCCGGAGCCCGGCTGCACCAGACCGGATGCATGGGCTGCATCGGGATGGGACAGGCCCCCGCGAACGGAAGCAACAGCCTGCGCACAATGCCCCGCAACTTTCCCGGCCGTTCGGGCACGAAGGAGGACTCGGTCTACCTGTGCTCACCGGAGACGGCCGCGGCTGCTGCGCTCACGGGAATTATCACCGACCCGCGGGACCTGACGGAGCTTTTCGACCTTGAGTACCCCGAGATCGAACTTCCCGCGGTGTCGAGCGTGAACGTGGCAATGCTCGAGGAGCCGTTGGCGCCGGAAGACGCCGGCAAAGTAGCACTGGTCAAGGGCGAAAACATCTCCTCGCTTCCGGTCTTCGGCCCACTCGCCGACCGCATCGAGGCACCAGTGGCCTTGGTGGTGGGCAACGATGTCTCGACGGACGAGATTCTGCCAGCCGGAGCCCGCGTTCTGCCCTACCGCAGCAACATCCCCAAACTCGCCGAATTCACCTTCGACCAGCTCGACCCCTCCTATGCCGCCCGCGCCGCCCGTACCCGCGACTCCACTGGGCACATCCTGGTCGGCGGCACGAACTACGGCCAGGGATCCTCTCGGGAACACGCGGCTATCACCCCGCGCTTCCTCGGGCTGCGCGCAGTGGTGGCCGTCTCGTTCGCGCGGATCCACTGGCAGAACCTGGCCAATTTCGGCGTCCTTGCAGTCGAGTTCACAAATGCGGCCGATCATGACCGCATCGAACAGGACGATGTGCTCGCGCTGACAGGGATACACGACGCCCTGCTCACAGGCARGGAGATCCTCGTGGAGAACCGGACCCGCGGCGAGGTCTACCCTGTGCGGCACAGCCTCTCCAGCCGTCAGGTGGACATGCTCCTGGCAGGTGGCCTCATCCCGTGGCTGCGCGAACGGAGAGCGCGGGAATGAGCTGCCGATCACCGCTGACGAGGATGGGTGTGCCGCGGTGAGCGGATGGCCGAGGCCGGACGATCCCTCCGGCGAAATCAGCCTTGTACTCGACCAGCGCAGCACCCTGGATCCGAAGGCTGACCTGCGCGACGGGTTGTCCGCGGTCGCCCGGCAGGGTTCCCACCTTTGGGTCGCCAATGACGAGACGACCAGCCTCGAACGGCTCACCCTGGAGGCCGGCGACCAGGCCCGCACCCACCGCAGCTTCGATCTCACCCACCTCCTTGAGCTGCCCGGGGACAGGGGTGAGATGGACATCGAGGGCCTCGATGTCGAGGATGACACGCTGTGGCTGCTTGGATCGCACAGCTCGGCCCGCAAACAGGTCAAGAACAACGCCACGCCCGCAGAAGCGCGGGATTCCCTGGCGACAGTGGAGGTCAGCCAGCGCCGTCGGGTGTTGGCCCGGCTTTCGACTAAGGACCTCCTCGATCCGGGCGGCGGCCGGACGGGGCAGCAGCAGCGCCCCGCCGTGCTGGGCCTCGGCCGGGGCACGGACCTGGTGGATCTGCTGGCCGATGACCCACATCTTGGTAGCTTCATCCAGTCCTCGACGACCGGTCGCCCGATCCCGGGCAAGGACAACGGCATTGACTGCGAGGGCCTCGCCGTAGCGGGCGACCGGGTGTTCATCGGTCTGCGCGGGCCGGTGCTGCGTGGGTGGGCGATGATCATAGAGCTCCAGGTTGGTGACGGGCCCGGCTTGGAGCCGCAGCCGATCGGTCCCGGGAATCGTCGCTACCGCAAGCACTTCCTTCGCCTGCATGGTTTGGGCGTGCGGGATCTGTGCCGGCACGGACAGGACCTGCTCGTCCTGGCAGGACCCACCATGGAACTCGACGGGCGCGCGGCCGTGTTTCGCTGGCGGGGCGCGCTGACGTCGCAGGCCGAGGCCGTCTTGCCGAAAGACGACCTGCATTGCGAATTTGACGCGCCATTCGGCGAGGACGAGGACCATGCCGAGGGGATCACCGTTCTCGACGACGATCGGTCGGTCTTGGTGTTGTATGGGACGCCGTCGGGCAAGCGCAAGACCGGACGCCACGCGATCAAAGCCGACGTCTTCCGCCTCAGCGCTTAGGAACCGGCGCCGCCACGGTCCCCGGGAGGTGTTCCTACTGCTGCCGGCCCACTTTTCCCAGCCAGGCCCGCAGGAGAGGAACGACGACGTCACTGTGCATCGCACCCAGGTGATCGAGTGCGGGGAGTACTTGCACATCCCACCCGGCCTCGATGAGCTCGCGCTCATGGGCTGCCAGCGGTTCGCCGATCCGCACCGTCACGTCCCCCCAGCGGGGTCCGTAAGCGATGTGATCGGCGGCGCCCGCGAACGCCAGCCGGGGCAGATCCGGCGCCAGGCCAATAGTTGAATCGTCGAAGTCCTGGAGCGCTTCGTAAAGCGTGAGGAACTGGCGGGTCTGTGTCTCGTTGGTCTGTATCGTGGCGGCATCCCAGTCGCCGGGTTCGACCGGGAGGTTCACCTCCGGCGATTGTTCCGGGGCCCTGGCAGCCGCCGAGTGGGCCGCCCGCGTCACCGCCAACATGCTCCTGTACGGGCCGTCGCGCGGCGGGAATCCTCCCATGATGAGCGCCCAGAGCCGGTTTGTGCGGATCGCCAACTGCAAACCGCACAGGCCCAGCCACGAGTAGCCGTAGTATCCGAAGGTCTCGGCGGGTGCCGCATCAGCGATAGCCAGCAAGTCGGCGGTGACGTTCTCCGGGGTGAGGGTATCGGGCGCCGGGTGCGCCATCCGGTGCCCCTCGTAGTCGGCCGCGATTACCCGATAGGACTGCGCGAGGCCCGACACCAGATTGGGCCCGAGGTCCGGGTCCGCGCCCCACTCCCGCATCGTCTGGGCTTCCGGCCCGGACCGCGGCTTCACATTGGCAGGGATGAGGAGCGCCCGGCCGTCACCGCTCACCAGGACGGGTATTGCCGTGCCGTCGTGCAAAAGGGCCTCAACCATCTCGGACACCGGGATCCTCCTTATGGCTACAGCTCCGGTGGACAAAGTCTGCCACCGGTGCGTTCGCTTCGGAACGCCCCGGAGCCATGGTGTCCCGGCCCTGCTCTGGCGCACACCGGCGCAGGGGGGCCAGAATGGGGTCGTGCTCACCCCTGATCGAACCCAGAGGAAGGACTTTCATGACGCTCTATCAGCCTGAACCGGTCGAAATTTCAACACGGATGCGGCCGGGGGAGTGGACCGAGGAAAGCCTGGAGATGCTGGTCGCGTCATACCGCGAGCAGCTCTCGCGCATGGGGGCGACCGCCTCCGAGATCGACGTCGCGATCGACCGCGACGACGGAGGCGGCGTCAGCGTGGTGGCGTCGTGGCTTAAGCCTGACGTCGCGCAGGAGATGACGGAGGTGAAGGACGACACCGGACTCGTGGCGATGGACCCCGACGCCGGGTCAGTGCGGCCGGCGCGGGACGACTCCGCGCCCCGATAGTACTTCGGGACCCGCTTGCGCTCCGGCAGGGTGGTGTTCCCGAAGCAGCCCTTCGATCAGAGTGGAGCTTTCATGGCACCGCAGATTTCCGGCAAAATCGATAAGAAACTGTTTGGGCTCTACCTCTCGGACCACCTCGCGGGGGCCACGGCGGGGCAGGGTCGCATCGAGCGAATGGCGCGCGACTTTACGGACACTCCCTTTCGCGCCGAACTTGAAGCGCTGGCCACCCAGATCCGGGAGGAGCGGGAGTACCTGAACGGACTAGTGGGGGATTTTGGCCTGCCACGGCGAACTCCCCGGAGGGCGGCGGCGTGGGTCGCGGAGCGTGCCGGCCGGCTCAAGCTCAACGGGCGGGTGGTGCGCCGCTCGCCGCTGACGCTGGTGTTGGAGTCTGAGGTCATGCGGTCAGCGGTGATGGGAAAGCTGGGGCTGTGGCAGACGCTGCGGGACCTCTCCGGCGATCTGGGTCTGGACGGTGCCAGGTTTGACGCCCTGGCCACCACGGCTCGCCACCAGATCGCCACCCTGGACAGGGTCCATGAGTACGCCCGCCGGCGGTCGTTCTACACGAACCAGGGCAGCTGAGCAGACCGGGCATCGTCGGCTCGACCTTTCGCGTCGTGCCCTGCGCCCGGTGGGCACTGGCGCGCGCCGGCAGCGGAGACGAGAATGGGCTCGTGCTCCCTCCTCGCCCCGGCGGGGACGGCGACGCGATGAACGCCGCCGCCCGAAAGATTCAGCGCATCTATTTGACGTTGACGCTGGGCAATACCCTTGCGGCCTCGTTCATCTGGGGGATCAACACCCTCTTCCTGCTCGACGCCGGACTCAGCAACTTCGAGGCGTTTGCCGCGAATGCCTTCTTCACGGCCGGCATGGTGCTGTTCGAGGTGCCCACCGGGGTGGTTGCCGACGGTTGGGGCCGGCGCGTCTCGTTCCTGCTCGGAACCGTGACCCTCGCCGTCTCGACCTACTTCTACTACCTGCTCTGGCAGTTCTCCGCCCCGTTCTGGTGGTGGGCGGTAGTGTCGGTCCTGCTCGGCCTGGGCTTCACCTTCTTCTCCGGAGCGGTCGAGGCCTGGCTCGTCGATGCACTGCGCTTCTCGGGGTTCGAGGGCGGGATGGAAGCGGTGCTCGGGCGGGGCCAGATGGTCGCCGGAGTCGCGATGCTCGCCGGCTCTGTTGCCGGCGGCGTGATCGCGCAGGCCACCAATCTGGGCGTGCCGTTCCTGATGCGCGTGGGAGTGCTGCTGGCCATGTTCGCGGTGGCGTTTGGGCTCATGCGCGACGTCGGGTTCACCCCCGAACGCTCGACCCATCCCCTCCAGGCGACCCGGGCTGTACTCGCCGCCTCGATCGAGAACGGCTTGAAGAATCCGCCCGTTCGTTACGTGATGCTGGCCGCGCCGTTCACCGCCGGCGTCGCGATCTATGTGTTTTACGCCCTGCAGCCGTACCTGCTCGAGCTTTATGGGGACCCCCACGCGTATTCCGTCGCGGGCCTGGCGGCGGCCATCGTGGCCGCGGCGCAGGTGCTCGGCGGCTGGATGGCTCCGCGCATCCGGCGCCTTGTCCGCCGGCGCACCACCGTGTTGATCCTGAGCAGCGTCATGGACACGGTGATCCTGGTGGTGCTCGGGTTGACCCACGTGTTCTGGGTGGCCCTGGTGCTGTTGGCGCTCTGGGCAGTGGTGTCATCGGCGGGCATACCGGTGCGGCAGGCGTACCTGAACGACATGATCGCCTCGAAGCAGCGCGCCACAGTGCTCAGCTTCGATTCACTCATGGGCTCAAGCGGTGGCGTGGTGGTCCAGCCGCTGCTCGGCCGGGCGGCAGATGTGTACGGCTACGCGGCGTCGCTGGCGATCGGCGGCGTGATCGAGTTGATCGCGGTGCCGTTCCTGCTGGCGAGCCGCCGGCAACGCCACCAGGCCGATCAGTCCAACGCCCCGACCAGCACCAACACCGGATCCCAGCCGGCGTAAGAGGCCAGCCGGAATAACACTTCGGCCTCGCTCCTTACTTGGCGGGGCCTTCGGGGCCTACAGTGGGCGTGTAGAACCGTCGACAGGAGCGCCTCAGTGATTACCCTGCAGATCGAACACCAGGTCCGGGATTTTGACATGTGGCGGAGGGCTTTCGACAGCGATCCGCTGGACCGCGCCGCGTCGGGCGTGCGGTCATTCCGGATCTCGCGCCCGCTTGACCAGCAGGATTACGTGATGCTGGAGATGGACTTCGATACGCAGGCGGCGGCGGTGGACTTCCTGGGCCGGCTGCAGAACGATACGTGGAAAACGGGTGTGACGGCGCCGGCGCTGGTCGGCGAGCCATCGACCAGAATCATCGAAACGGTCGCCATCGAGAACGTGGCGGCCGCTGACCGCGGCCTTCGGTAGAACGTCTGCGCCGACACGGGGATCAGACGCGGGGATCACAAGACGCTCACGTCATGCGTTTCGCTGTTGCCCCTGCTGTCCCTGGACGGGGTCCTGCGCGCTCCGCGGAGACACCGTGAGGGTGGCGACGCGTTCCAGCCTCGGATGCAGGTGGTCGCCGTCGTCCACCACCCCGGTCTGCCACCACAATTTCAGCCCTTCCGGCACGACTTCCAGGTAGGCCAAGTTGTTTTGGAACCAGGGCCCCCGGATGCCGGACCAGTGGAACGGCGGGTCCGGCACCTTGGCCGAGCGCGCGACCAAGGCGCCTACCGGGGTGGCCAGGCCGTAGGACATGACGGCCGCGAAAGACCTCATCAGGCGGGGCAACGGGTTGCGGATGGGGGAGCAGACGGCCTGCAGGATCCGGCTGCCCGAGGCACGCTCCGCCTCCGCAACATAGGAGTAGTGGACGTCCCCGGAGAGGAAGGTGATTGTTTCCGGTGCCGGGCCGCGCTTGCCGTCGGCCACTTCGCTGGCCATGGCCGCCAGTTCCCTGAAGCTGTTTTGGAATGCGCCCCAGTGTTCCAGGTCCAGCGCCTGGCGCAGCTTCTCGCCGGCCCAAGCGGCACGGTTTCCCCACGCACCTTCAGAGACGGCCTCATTCCACGACTCGATGTAGTGCAGGCCCATCGGCAACAGGAAAGGCAGGGATGTCGCCACGAGCAGGTGGCGGAAGCCGCCTTGCATCCGGTCGTCCAGCCAGGCCATTTCCACCGCGTCAACCAGCGCCCGGTCGTCCGGCGTCAGGTCCCGGGCTGCGCGGGAGTCAACCACGATCAGCCGGGTGTCGCCGAAGTCGCGGCAATAGCTCCACCGGTAGGATTTCGGGTCCCGATCAGCCCGCTCCGCGAAGCTGTCCAGCTCGGCGCCCACATCGAGCTCATCCCCGCCGGTGTGCCCGATGATCCGCTGCCACACGGCATCCTCCGCCCGTTCCTGCGGTGACAGGTTCCCCAGATGCTGGTAGACCCAGTACGAGGCCAGTCCCGCGACGATCCGCCCATGCCACCACGAGGTCGCCTCCATCTTCTTCTTCCAGCTCAGCGAGGTGTTCCAGTCGTCGCGGATGTCGTGGTCATCGAAGATCATGGCGCTGGGCAGGGTGGACAGCAGCCATCGGTTCGCGGGGTCTGACCAGGCCAGAAAGTACAGGTGGGCGTATTCCTCGTAGTCCTTGAGCTCTTCGCCGGGGGGTGCCTTGATGTCGCGCCGGCCGCGGATGAACTCCTGCATCTGTTCGCTGGTCAGGTCGGCATAGACCTGGTCTCCGAGGAAGGCCAGCAGATCCGGCCACGGCAGGTCTCCGCCGGAGGCCATCTTCAGCGCATAGGCGCGCAGGGAGTCGACGCCATGGGTCCGGTTGCCGGATGCATCGTGCGGGACGCTGGTCCTGCAGGAGCCGTAGGCCATCCGCAGCGGCTTGCCGGTGGCCAATGTGGCGATCATTGACGGCGGAAACCCGGATGAGGGGTCGGGCCAGACCTGTGTTCCGTTGATATCGAGGGCGTACGGCGTCACCGTGCCGGGCTCCAGCCCGTCCAATTCCACCAGCGCGTAGTGGTGGCCGTGAACTGCGAATGTGCGGGCCTCCCAGCCCCGGCCGCCGGCACGGATGGAAACCCGGGCAGCGGTTTGGGTCTCCACCCAGACACTCGCCGACGTCTCATCCACGTACCGCACCATAGGGCCGAGCACCAGGGAAGGGGTGGTCATGAATCAGTTGTACCCGCTCCGGCCGGCTGCGGCCATGGCGTCAGGACAGTCCAAGCGCAACGCAGGCAGCGTCAATGCCCCTGAGGCGGTTCTTTGGGTGTCTCTCCGAGGGCCGGGGTACTGCCGGAATCGCCCGGTCCATGGGCGAGCTGGTCATGGAGCCTGCTGATCTGGGCCACGAGGCGGGCACGTTCCTCGCTGCCGATGCCTTCGTCCGACCGCTTCCGCAGATTGGTTGCTGCCGTCACACTTTCAACGAGCCAGGAGGACACCACCGCCGTGACCATGCTCAGGACTGCAAACCCGCCGACCATCAGCGTGGCCGCAGCCCACCGGCCCGGAACGGTTACGGGGTAGTAGTCGCCATAGCCGATCGTTGTGATGGTGACAATTGCCCACCACAACGAGTCGCCCATTGAGGTGATATTCGCGTTCGGTGCGCCCTTTTCGAAATTGAAGACGCTCAGGGCGACCGTRTAAAGCAGGAGGATCGCGGAGACAATGACGTAGGCCAGGACGCGGGTCCTGATGGCGGTGCCCGGGGCCCGTTCCATGACCCGGCGCAAGGTGAACGGACGCAGGAGCCGCAACGGCCGCGCAACGGGGAGCACCACCATGAGCAGGTCCAAGGGGTGGCGGACGAACCACCGGCCCCGATGGGGCGCCAGGAGCAACTTCACAATGTAGTCGGCGCCGAAGGCGACCCACGTTGACCCCACGACGATTTCGAGAAGGTCGGCGTAGGGCTGMGGCGGTTCGGCAATGACGAGGATGGAGTAGGCCGCCAGAAAAACAAAAGCCGCACCGACGAGGGGCCACTCGGAATACTTTTGCCAGGTTTCTTGCCTCATGGCTGAATGCTAGGACTTTGTCCCGCGGATGTCCTTACGAAATTGCCACACTGTCCCAAGCCCGCCACCAGCTGACAGCGAGCCACCCGCGTACCGCTGACAACCGTCGCCGGCAGCGGTACATTGGCCTTCTGAGGTGGCAGACCGAGGCTGGGCACGGCAGACCACATGGCCAGAACCTGCGGAGGCGGACAGCCATGGCGGCAAATCAGGACAAAGACAGCGCTAACCAGGGCCACGCCCATCACCGCGTCATCCCCAACGTGCTGGGAACAGTAGAGCAAAGCGTCGTGCAGCGGATTGAGGATTTTAATGATCCGCGCCAGGAATGGCGGCGCCTGTTCTCTGAGTTGTACGGCACGTTCCTGCTCGTGGTCGTCGCGGCCGGCGGCGGTATGATGGGCCAGGCGTTCCCCGGTGTCATCAGCCGCACGGCGGCAGTGGTGGCTCCGGGCCTGATGGTCATGGGCATCATCTTGTTCATGGGCAAGATCTCGGGCGCGCATCTGAACCCTGCGGTCAGCATTGCGTTCGCGCTCCGCGGTGATTTCCCGTGGCGCCGGGTGCCGGGCTACATCGTCGTTCAGCTCATTGGCGCGACGCTCGCCTGTCTGCTGCTGCAGGGCGTGATCGGCGTCTCCGCCACCTACGGTTCAAACTATCCGGCGGCTGGTTATACGGCCGGCGCCGCGTTCCTGATGGAGGCACTGCTGACGATGGTGCTGGTCAGCGTCATCCTGGGAACCGCCTCCGGGGCCCAGAACGTCGGGCTGTTTGGGGCGTTCGGGGTCGGCGCGTACATCGCCTTGGCAGGCCTGTGGGGCAGCCCCATCTCCGGCACGTCGATGAATCCGGCACGAACGTTCGGGCCGGATCTCGCCAGCGGAAATTTCAGCGACTACTGGGTGTATGTCGCCGGGCCGCTGGTCGGCGCGGCCGCCGCCGTCGGTATCGCATTCATCCTGCGCGGAGCGGGCGGCGGGAGGTCGGGCTCGGGAGCCGCGCAGGGTGCCCTCTTCACCGA
>NZ_JBFTZW010000073.1:0-15111 GCF_056406555.1 Arthrobacter sp. P1_B4 | reverse complement strand
GCCAGGTACACCACTGGGCAGCCCTTCTGTTCGTCGCATCTGTCTCCGTACACATGCTCCGCGTGTTCTTCACCGGCGCATTCCGCAAGCCCCGCGAACTGAACTGGGTGGTGGGCAGCGTCCTGCTCATCCTCTCCATGGCCGCAGGCTTCACCGGCTACTCGCTCCCCGATGACCTGCTCTCCGGCAACGGCCTGCGCATCATCGACGGCGTCATCAAGTCCATCCCGGTCATCGGCACCTACACCTCGTTCTTCCTATTCGGCGGCGAATTCCCGGGCACCATGATCATCAGCCGCCTGTACATGCTCCACATCCTCCTGGTTCCCGCGCTCATCCTGCTGATGATCGTGATGCACCTCTTCATGGTGGTTGTGCACAAGCACACGCAGTACCCCGGCCCGGGCCGCAACGACGGCAACGTCGTCGGCTACCCCCTGGGACCGGTTTACGCGGCGAAGGCCGGCGGCTTCTTCTTCATCGTGTTCGGTGTCGTTGCCATCATGGCGGCGTTCTTCACCATTAACCCGATCTGGAACTACGGCCCGTACGACCCCTCCCCGGTTTCTGCAGGCACCCAGCCTGACTGGTACATCGGCTTCGTTGACGGCGCCCTCCGCCTGATGCCGGGCACGATCGGTGACTGGAAGGTCGAGCAGATCTGGTTCGGCCACATGTTCACGTTCAACGTGCTGCTGCCGGCACTCGTCCCGGCGGGCATACTCTTCACGGTCATGTTCGCCTACCCGTGGATTGAACGCTGGATCACCAAGGACAACCGCGAGCACCACGTCCTGGACCGCCCCCGCAATGCTCCTACCCGTACGGCAATCGGCATGGCCGGTTTCGTCTGGTACTGCGTCATGTGGGCAGCGGCCGGCTCGGACCTCATCGCCACCCACTTCCACGTGGCCCTGAACGATGTCACCTACTGGCTGCGCGCACTGTTCTTCATCGGCCCGGTTATCGCGTTCATCGTCACGAAGCGGGTCGCCCTGGCGCTCCAGCGCAAGGACCGCGAGATTGCCCTGCACGGCCGTGAAACCGGCCGCATCGTGCGCCTGCCGCACGGCGAGTTCATCGAGGTCCACGCCCCGCTGGATGAATACAAGCGCTACAAGCTGGTCGGGTTCGAGTCACCGGCCCCGCTGCCTGCGGTGCCGAACGAGCACGGCGTCGTGGACCGCAAGGAAAAGCGCCGCGCGAAGCTGTCCCGCTGGTTCTTCGAGGACCGGGTTGCCCCGGCCACTCCGGCAGAGCTGGAGGCCGCTCACGGCCACCACGGCGCCCACGAAGCGATTGAAACCGCTGAGTCGAAGTCGCTGAGCCACTAGGCGGCACCAAGCACCACGCAGGAAGGCCCGGTCCCCTTGGGGACCGGGCCTTCCTGCTTCCCCGGAAACGACAGAAACGACTGCAACGCGGGGCACTTCGCGCCCTAACCCCCTCGGCGGGACGGGCGCGGAGTGCCCCGCGTTGCTGTGGTCAGGGGCGGTACCCCGAGGCGTAGTTCCGGGTGGGCCGGACGCCAGGGCGCTGCAGGGGCACCCAGAGCTTGTAGCGGTCAGCCCGGTAGTAGGACACGGAGTAGTCCACCATCGCGCGGGCCACGAACGCGTGGCGCTGGATCTTGAGCAGCGGGGTTCCGACCTCGACGTTCAGGAGACGGGCCGTGGACGGCGACGCAGCCGTCGCCTCGATCATGTCCTCACCCCATTCCATCACCAGCCCGTAGCGTTCGCTCAGCACGTTGTAGAGCGATGTGGGCGGTTCGCCGTCCAGCAGGCCGGGAACCCGGTGGGCCGGGATGAAGTTTTCATCCACGCTCATCGGTTCGTTGTCGGCCAGCAGGAGGCGCCGGAACCGGACCAGGGGTGTCCCCTCCTCCAACTGCAGCTCACGGGCCAGGAAAGCGCTGGCGCCAATCTGCTCGAAGCTCAGGACCTTGGCGGCCGGGACCATGCCGCGGCGCTGCATCTCTTCGCTGTAGGAAGTCAGCTTTACCTGGAGATCCAATTTGGGTTTGCGCACAAACGTACCCAGGCCCACGACGCGTTCAATCACTTCCTCACCTACGAGGGCATCGATGGCTTGGCGCACGGTCATCCGGGCGAGGCCGAAGCGCTGGGCGAGGTCCCGTTCGGAGGGCAGCGCAGATCCGGGCGGGCACGCGGCGGCGATGTGCGCGCGGAGGATCTCGCGCAACTGCACGTAGATCGGCACCCCGCTCTGACGGTCGATCTCGCCAATCATCTTGGACGCGTTAGTGGACGCCATGGTCCACGCTCCGGTTGCGGCCCGGCGCGGGAAATACACTCATATCTCAAGGGTAAGCCCGTGACGCGGCAGGTCTAGACCACGCCGCCGACTCAAGTCGTGCCGGGTACTCCCCCGCCGCTACCCTTGTAGGTACAGGCCGTGGCCGGGGCAATGCCGCCCGCCCGGTCTGACGGACTGCCTGCCGGACGCCCTCCATCTTGGTCACCGGTCGCGTGGCCAGCCCGTGCAGCAGCAACACGTACAGAACAACACCAGCATGAGGGAGTCCCGTTGCCAGTTCGCAAGGCAATCGTCACGGCCGCCATCGGCCTCCACGCCCGGCCGGCGGCAGTATTTGTCCGGGCGGTCACGGCGACCGGCCTCCCGGTGACCATCAGCAAGGACGGCAGGCCAGGCGTCGACGCCCGCTCGCTGCTGGAGGTCATGACCGAGGACTTCGAGTGCGGCTGTGAGGTGGAGCTGGCCGTCGCTGCGGACGCCCTCCCGGCATCCTGCAGCCCCGCAGAGGCCGAGGGTGCGCTGGAGGAACTCCGGATCCTCTTGGAATCGGCAGCGGCCGCCTGAGGGCCTCCCCGCTCCCATTCCGCGGCCCGCAGTGCGGTGCCGCCCTCCAGGCGGGACGCTGCGCAGGCGGGACGCTGCGCAGGCGGGCTGGGCGTGCGGGGACGCGCCGCACCCGGCCGGCAGGAACGCAGGAACGCAGGAACCAAGACAAACGACGGCGGGCCCCACCATTGGTGGGGCCCGCCGTCGTGCGTTCTTAACTACTATTCCGGGTGGGCGCTAGTGCGCGTGGTCACCGCGGCTGTACTCGTAGACCCAGCCGACCAGTGCGACCACTGCCATCCCGCCGGCGATGAAGACGATCCACCAACCCACGGCCAGGCCGAGGAACCCTGCGGCGCAGGACAGGCCCAGCATCAGCGGCCACCAGCTCCAGGGGCTGAAGTGTCCCTGTTCGCCGGCGCCTTCGTGGATCTCTGCGTCGTTGCGGTCCTCGGGGCGCATGCCCACGCGGCGGCCGGTGAAGCCGAGGTAAGCGCCGATCATGCCGGCGAGTCCGCCAACCAGCAGGATGGCCAGTGCGCCCACCCATTCAGTCCAGTTGGTCAGGTATCCGTAGATGAATGCAACGGGCACGAAGAAAAAGACGCCGAAGCCAAAGATCCTTGATTCGATTTTCACTTGGCGGTGTCCTTCTGGTCGGCGTTACCGAGAGCCGCTGCTGCCGGAGCAGGCGAATCCGCGGTGTAGGACTGGGAGAGCTCCGGGTGGTGCAGGTCCAGGGCGGGACGCTCGGAGCGGATGCGGGGCAGGGAGGTGAAGTTGTGACGCGGCGGCGGGCAAGACGTGGCCCATTCCAGCGAGGCACCGAAGCCCCACGGGTCGTCAACTTCCACACGCTCGTTGCTTCGCCAGGTGATGTAGACGTTCCAGAAGAACGGAATCAGCGAGGCGCCGAGGACGAACGAGGCGATGGTGGAGAACTGGTTCATCCACGTGAAGTTATCCTGCGGCATGTAGTCGGCGTAGCGGCGGGGCATGCCCTCGACGCCGAGCCAGTGCTGGATCAGGAAGGTGCCGTGGAAGCCCAGGAACAGCATCCAGAAGTGGATCTTGCCGAGGCGCTCGTTGAGCATCTTGCCGGTCCACTTGGGCCACCAGAAGTAGAACCCGGCGAACATGGCGAACACRACGGTGCCGAAGACCACGTAGTGGAAGTGCGCCACCACGAAGTAGGAGTCCGAGACGTGGAAGTCCAGCGGCGGCGAGGCCAGGATGATGCCGGTGAGGCCGCCGAAGAGGAACGTCGCCAGGAAGCCGATGCTCCACAGCATGGGGGTCTCGAACGTGATGGAACCGCGCCACATGGTGCCGATCCAGTTGAAGAACTTCACACCGGTCGGAACGGCGATGAGCATCGTCATGAAGGAGAAGAACGGCAGCAGGACCGAGCCGGTGACGTACATGTGGTGGGCCCACACAGTCACGGACAGGGCGGCGATGGAGATGGTCGCGTAGACCAGGCCCTTGTAGCCGAAGATCGGCTTGCGGCTGAAGACCGGGAAGATCTCGGAGACGATGCCGAAGAACGGCAGCGCGATGATGTACACCTCAGGGTGGCCGAAGAACCAGAACAGGTGCTGCCAGAGGACGGCACCGCCGTTCTCGGGATCGAAGATGTGCGCACCGAAGCGGCGGTCGGCGCCGAGGGCAAACAGCGCGGCGGCCAGCGGCGGGAAGGCCATCAGGACCAGGATGGAGGTCACGAGGGCGTTCCAGGTGAAGATCGGCATCCGCCACATGGTCATGCCCGGGGCGCGCATGCAGATGATGGTGGTGATGAAGTTGACGGCGCCGAGGATGGTGCCGAAGCCGGAGAGCGCCAGGCCGAAGACCCAGAGGTCGCCGCCCACGCCGGGGCTGAACGTCGTGTTGGACAGGGGCGCGTACGCGAACCAGCCGAACGACGCGGCACCCTGCGGGGTGATGAACCCGGAGACGGCGATCGTGGAGCCGAAGAGGAAGAACCAGAAGGCCAGTGCGTTCAGTCGCGGGAAGGCGACGTCGGGGGCACCGATCTGCAGCGGCATGATGACGTTGGTGAAGCCGGCGAACAGCGGCGTCGCGAACATCAGCAGCATGACGGTGCCGTGCATGGTGAAGAGCTGGTTGTACTGCTCTTTGGTCTGCAGGATCTGCATGCCGGGCTCGAAGAGCTCGGCACGGATCAGCAGCGCCATGATGCCGCCGAAGCAGAAGAAGATGAACGACGCGATCAGGTACATGTACCCGATCGTTTTGTGGTCGGTCGAGGTGATCCAGTTGACGACGATGCGTCCCTTGGACTTCGGTACTACGGGAGCCTCGAGGATCCCGGCGGATTGAGTGTAAGTTGCCACGTCGCTCCCCTTACTTGGTTTCGGCCGGGGCCGGGTTGCGGTCGTACTCTTCACCGAGCAGGCCGGTGTTCCCGTCCTGGCGCAGCTGGTTCATGTGCGCCTGGAACTCCGACTCGGAGACAACCTTCACGCGGAACAGCATTTCGGAGTGGTACTCGCCACAGAGTTCGGCGCACTTACCGTCGTAGGTGCCCTCCCTGGTGGGCGTCAACCGGATGTAGTTGGTCTTGCCGGGAATCATGTCGCGCTTCTGCAGGAAGGCAGGAACCCAGAAAGAGTGGATGACGTCGCGCGCGTTGAGCTCGAGGTCAACCGACTTGTTAACCGGGAGGTACAGGGTGGGCAGCTTGTTCTTGTCCACGTCGTTACCGGTCAGGTGCGCCTGGACGCCGGCTTCGTGCACGTCCTCGGTGACGACGTTGCCCTTCAAGTAGTTGAAGTCCCACGCCCACTGCTTGCCGCGGACGTCGACGACGACGTCGGCCGGCGTTGAGCGGTCATCGATCGACTGCTGGTCGCGGTCGGTGAAGTAGAAGAACACCAGGACCATGAACAGCGGGATCGTCAGGTAGAACACTTCAAGCGGAAGGTTGAAGCTGTTCTGGCGCGGGAAGCCCACGGTGCCCTTGCGGCGCCGGTAAGCGACGATGCACCAGATCATCAGGCCCCAGGTGATGATGCCGACGACCAGCGCGGCAATCCATGAGTTGACCCAGAGGTCCATGATGAGGTCAGTGTGATTGGTGGTGCCACGCTCGGTGGGCAACCAGCCCTTCTGTACCTCTGGTGAACATCCAGTCAAAGCCAACGCGCCGGCTAGTGCCAAGCCAGTGATCGTAGTGATCTGTTTGCGTCGGCTGCCGGTTCGGTTCTGCGAACTCACAGACGGCCCTTCCTACTTGTTGCTGTTGCCCCGCAAATTACGGGCAGGGCAAACGAAAAGTTTTACTACTCGGTGTAGAGCTTACCGCTCCCCGGGAGTTTTCGCCCACATGTCCGCACCGTGCGTCGGGAGCTTTTTGTAGGCGCCGCTCGTTGAGGACCCTGCGGCACTAAGGCCGGGCAAAATGCCCGGCCTTAGTGGAAGGAATTAGTGGAAAGAATCTCCGCAGGCGCAGGACCCGCCGGCATTCGGGTTGTCGATCGTGAAGCCCTGCTTGGCGATGGTGTCCTCGAAATCGATGCTGGCACCGCTGAGGTAAGGAACGCTCATCTTGTCGACGACGACTTCCACCCCGTCGTAGTCGCGCACTGCATCCCCGTCGAGCAGCCGCTCGTCGAAGTACAGCTGGTAAATCAGGCCGGAGCAACCGCCGGGCTGCACGGCAACGCGGAGGCGCAGATCGGTGCGCCCTTCCTGCTCCAGCAGGCTGCGGACCTTTCCGGCCGCGACGTCGGTCAGCATGACCTCGTGCGTGGCCAGCTCGCCGGCCTCGGCGGCAGAGTTGCCGGCGCTGTTTTCATTGGTTGTAGTGCTCATGGCCTACCTTCTTGCAACGGTGGTGGCGGCCCCGCTCACACGGTGCCCGCCCCTACTTAAACGGTATGGGCTATAGCTACATGCTACTTCGCGCAGCCCTGTAGCTCTAACTTCTGACGTAACCGTGGGAGACGGCTGGATGTTCCCCGGGACGCGGCAGGCGCGGGGGCTAGAGCGCGCCTTCGTTGTTCAGGCGCGCGAGCAGCAGGGCCTCGGCGACAATTGCGTTCCGGAAGTCACCCAGGTGCAGCGATTCGTTGGCGCTGTGGGCTCGGGAATCGGGATCCTCGACGCCGGTGACCAGGATCTGCACGTCCGGGTAGAGCTCGGTGAGGTCCGCGATGAAGGGGATCGATCCGCCGATCCCCATTTCGACGGCGGGCACGCCCCAGGCCTCGCCCAGGGCCCACATGGCCACGGACGCGGCCTTCGAGCTCGTGTCTGTCAGGAAGGAGTTGCCGCTCTCCCCCGGGGTGAACACCACCTCAGCGCCGAACGGGGCGTGGGTTTCGACGTGCTGGCGGACAGCCTCCATGGCGGCTGCCGGGTCCTGCCCCGGGGCCAGGCGCAGGCTGAACTTGGCCCGGGCCCGCGGCAGCAGGGTGTTGGAGGCCACGTCCACGGCCGGGGCGTCAAAGCCGATGATGGACAGGGCGGGCTTGGTCCACATGCGTGAGGCAATGCTGCCGGTCCCGGCGAGCTTCACGCCGTCGAGCACGGAGGCGTCGGCGCGGTACTCCTCCTCGGTGAGGTCGACAACCACGTCATCGCGGCTCACCAGGCCCTTGATCGCGACACTGCCCTCGTCGTCGTGGAGGGTCGCGATCAGGCGGGCCAGCAGGGTCGGGGCGTCGAGCACGGGGCCGCCGAACATGCCCGAGTGCACGGCGTGGTCCAGGACCTTGACCTCGATGGTGCCGTCCACCAGGCCGCGCAGGCTGGTGGTCAGGGCTGGAATGCCGACCTTCCAGTTGCTGGAGTCGGCCACGACGATCACGTCGGCGCGGAGCAGCTCGCGGTGGGTTTCCAGGAACTGCCGGAACGTTGGCGAGCCGGCCTCCTCTTCGCCCTCGAAGAAGAACGTCACGCCCAGGCCCAGTTCGTCACCGAGCACGCGCGTGACCGCAGAGTAGGCGGCGATGTGCGCCAGGATGCCGGCCTTGTCATCGGCGGCACCGCGGCCGAAGAGCCTGCCGTCGCGCTCGACGGCGGTAAAGGGGTCGGTTTCCCACAGTGCCAGGTCGCCGGTGGGCTGGACGTCGTGGTGGGCGTACAGCAGGACTGTCGGCTTGCCCTCCGCGGCCGGGCGGCGGGCGACGACGGCGGGCCCGCCGGGCGTCCCGTCTTCCTTGTCGCAGCGGAGGATCCGGACGTCGTCGAAGCCGCTGGCCCGCACGAGGCTGGCGACGGCGTCGGCGCTGCGGTTCAACGGGGCGGGATCAAAGCTGGGCCAGGCGATGCCCGGAATGGCAACAAGGTCCGTCAGCTGGCCGATCGTCTCGTCGAACGATTCGGCAACGGCCTGGCGGAGGGCCTCGGCATCGATGGTGCCCTCGTGGTCCATGGTGGTCTGCGGGTTCCCCGCGGTAGATGAAGTCATGGCCAAAACACTACCCGTGCTCTGAATCACTACAAACAGCGTCACGCCCGGGCCTGCGCCGTGTGGGCTGGGTCTCGGGCCTGTGTCTGCGGGGTATTCTTTAGGGGTGTTTGGACGTAAAAAGGAAGCGCCATCGGCGCAGGACGTAGTTGACCAGCAGGCATCCGAGGCAGCAGCCCGTAGCGCCGTGACCGGCAAGGGCACACCCACGCCCAAGCGCAGCGCCCAGGAGGCGGCCCGCAAGCGGCCCCTCGTGCCGGAGGACCGCAAGGCTTCCAAGGCTGCCGAGCGCGCCGCCGTCACGGAGCAGCGGCTCAAGATGCGGCAGGCCATGGACACCGGTGACGATAAGTTCCTGCCGCTGCGGGACAAGGGTCCGCAGAAGCGGTTCGCCCGTGATTTTGTCGATGCCCGCTTCAGCCTTGGCGAGTTCCTCATGTTCGGCGCCCTGCTGTTTGTCATCATCTCCTTGCTCGTGCCGGCCTCCAGCGCACAGATGGTCTACGTCCTGGGCGCCTTCTGGGTCATGTTCCTCGCGGTCTTCGTGGACGTCTTTATCCTCTCCCGCAAGCTTAAGAAACGGCTCGGCGAAAAGTTCGGCGACGTCGAGCGCGGCACCGTCTGGTACGGCTCCATGCGCTCCCTGCAGTTCCGCCGCCTGCGCCTGCCCAAGCCCCAGGTCCGGCGCGGCGAGTTCCCCGCCTGACATTTCCCTTCCACGATTCTTCAACCAAGAAGCCCCCGGCAGTCACCTGTCGGGGGCTTCTTGGTTGCTGCGACCGGTCCGGCCCGATCGCAGCGCAAGGGCTAGCGCCGGCTCGGGTGGGTGGCCAGCAGCCGGTTGATGCGGGCGGCCCAGAAAGGTCCCTCGTAAAGGAACGCCGTGTAGCCCTGGACGAGGGTGGCGCCGGCGTCCAGCCGTTCCTGCACGTCCTGTGCCGTTTCGACGCCCCCCACCGAGACCAGGGTCAGCGCTCCGCCGGTGACGGACTTGAGCCGGGCCAGGACCTCCAGGGACCGTTTCTTCAGGGGCGCCCCGGAAAGACCTCCTGCTCCGCACGCCTCAACCTTGTCGGGGCTGGAGGCGAGCCCGGTGCGGGCGATCGTGGTGTTGGTGGCTATGATGCCGTCCAGCTTCAGGTCAAGCGCCAGGCGCGCGACGTCGTCGATGTCCTCATCACTGAGGTCGGGCGCGATCTTGACCAGGAGGGGAACGTGGCGGCCGGCGGCCTTGTCCGCCTCCTCCCCCACTGCGGCCAGCAGCGGGCGCAGGGTCTCCACGTCCTGCAGCAGCCGAAGACCGGGGGTGTTGGGCGAGCTGACGTTCACCACGAGATAGTCCGCAGCGGGGGCCAGGCTGCGCGCGCTGATCAGGTAATCGGACACCGCATCCTCGAGCCCGACCACCTTGCTCTTGCCGATGTTCACCCCGATCACGGGCCGGACGCCGGGGTGCTGGCGCTGCAGGGCGGCGCGGGCGGACTTCAGGCGCGGGGCCACCGCCGCGGCGCCGTCGTTGTTGAACCCCATGCGGTTGACGACGGCCCTGTCCTCCACGAGGCGGAACAGCCGCGGCGCCGGGTTCCCGGGCTGGGCCTGGCCGGTGATGGTGCCGACCTCCACATGGCCGAAGCCGAGCTCCGCCAGCGCCTCGATGCCGTGGCCTTCCTTGTCGAAGCCGGCCGCCAGGCCGAATGGGGACGGGAAGGTCAGGCCAAACGCCTGGGTCTGCAGCGACGCCGCGGGGGCGGTGAACTTCTGCAGCAACCGCCCGGCACCGCAGCTGTGGGCGAGGCGGATGGCCTTGAACCCGATCTTATGGGCGCGTTCGGCGTCCATCCATGAGAAGGCCAGCCGGAAAAATGTGGGATATACGCGCATGCCTCTAGTTTTCCGGTTCGGGCCGCGCAGACCAAACCGGCGCACCCGCCGGCAGGGTTGTGACTGCCCGTTGTGACTGTCGTTGTGACTGCGGCGCCCCGCGCCCGGGCCCGGCGGCGGAAGTGCGCCGGCGCGAGTTAGCATGAAGCCATGACCAGCAATGAGGGTGTCGGAACGGCCGGCCGTGGGGCTTCGGGTCGCGGGATCGAGGCCGACGTTGTGGTGGTCGGCGCCGGCCTGGCAGGGCTCGTGGCCGCGGCCCAGGCCTATGCCGCCGGCCGCCGGGTGGCGGTGCTCGATCAGGAACCCGAGGCCTCCGTCGGCGGCCAGGCGCACTGGTCCTTCGGCGGCCTCTTCATGGTCAACACTCCGGAGCAGCGGCGGCTCGGGGTGAGGGACAGTGAAGAGCTGGCCCTCGCCGACTGGCATGCGTCGGCGGGATTCGACCGGCCGGAGGACGCCCTGGCGAAGGAGTGGGCGGCGGCGTACGTGAACTTCGCCGCCGGTGAGAAGCGTGGCTGGCTCGCCGCGCTGGGCGTCGGGCTGTTTCCCCTGGTGCAGTGGGCCGAACGCGGCGGCTACGGCCCGGACGGCCACGGCAACACTGTCCCGCGCTTCCATGTCGCGTGGGGCACGGGACCGGCGCTGGTGGCCCCCTTCCTTGCCAAGCTGCGCGAAGGCGAAGCCGCCGGCCGCGTGTCCTTCCATTTCCGCCACCGCGCCACCGGGCTCGTGAAAACCGCGGGCCGGGTGAGCGGCGTGCGTGGCGAATTGCTCGAAGCCAGCGGCGCAGGCCGGGGCGAAAGCTCTTCACGACGCCCGGCCGGTACTTTCGAGGCTGCGGCCGCGGCCGTGGTGGTGACAAGCGGCGGCATCGGCGGCAACCACAATGTGGTCCGCAAGCAGTGGCCAGTCGGCGCGGCGCCGGAGCGGATGCTGAGTGGCGTGCCGGCATCCGTGGACGGGGACTTCCTCCCGGCCGTGGGCCGCGCCGGCGGACTCCTCATCAACGGGGACCGGATGTGGCATTACCCGGAGGGTATCCACAACCATGCCCCGGTCTGGCCGCGGCACGGCATCCGGATCCTGCCCGGACCGTCGGCCCTGTGGCTGGACGCGACGGGGCGGATGCTCCCGCCTCCGCTGTTTCCGGGCTTCGATTCGCTCGGCGCCCTGCGCCACATCCTGGCCACGGGACATGCCCATTCATGGTTCGTCCTGAACCGCAGCATCGCGCTGAAGGAGTTCGCGCTGTCAGGATCCGAGCAGAACCCGGATCTCACGGGCAAGGACGTCCGGCGGCTGGTCTCACGGCTGAAGCCCGGCAGCGATACACCGCTGCAGCGGTTCCTGGACCGCGGGGTGGACTTCCTGCAGGCAGCGGACCCCGCCGGGCTCGCCGGGCAGATGAACGATCTGACGGGCGGGCAGCTCATCGACTCCGCGGCCCTGGAGCAGCTGATCCGCGACCGGGACCGGCAGTTTGCCAGCGGGATGGGCAAGGATCCGCAGCTGGCGGCGATCCGGGCAGCGCGGCGTTTCGCCACCGACAAGATCATGCGGGTCGCCCCGCCGCACCGGCTGCTGGATCCGCGGCACGGTCCCCTGCTCGCCGTCCGGCTCTCGGTCCTGACGCGCAAGAGCCTTGGCGGTGTGCAGACAGATCTGCAGTCGCGGGTCCTGGATGCCACCGGACAGCCCGTGCCCGGGCTGTTCGCGGCCGGTGAAGCCGCAGGGTTTGGCGGCGGCGGAATCCACGGCTACCGGGCACTCGAGGGAACGTTCCTGGGCGGATGCCTCTTCTCCGGACGTTCCGCGGGCCGGGCCGCTGCGTCCGCGGCCTAGTCCGGGCAGGCACTCAGTTACACAGGAGGAAAGTCGATGCAGTGGCGGACCGACATTCTCGGGGATGATTTCCAGGCGTGCACCTTTGAGGCCGTCAGCCCTGACGGTGTGCTGCGCACTGCCACCCTGGTCCGCCATACCCCGCTCCCGCCGGCACCATCGGCGCTGCCGGCCCGGGCTGTGCTGTTCCTGCACGGCTGGAGTGACTACTTCTTCAATGAGGAGCTCGCGGAATTCTGGGCGGGGCAGGGGTTTGAGTTTTTCGCCCTCGACATGCACAACCATGGCCGCAGCCTGCGCCCGGGCACCCACGGCGGCTACGTCGCGGACCTGGACAACTACGACGCCGAAATCACTGCAGCGCTCGGGATCATCGGTTCGCTCAGGCCGGGCGCCACGCCGCCGCGGGTGACGCTGATGGGACACTCCACCGGCGGCCTGATCGCGGCGCTGTGGGCCGACCGGCATCCGGGGATGGTGTCACAGCTGGTCCTGGACAGCCCATGGCTGGAAGTCCACGGCAGCCCCGCCCTGCGCCGGGCCGCGCGGACCATGGTGGAGCCGTTCGCCCGGTTCTGGCCGGAATCTGTGATCCGGCTGCCCGAGCGGGCCTTCTACTGGCGCAGCATCAGCAGCGCCGCGGAAGGCGAATGGGCCCTGGACGATGCCTACCGTCCGCCGCACGCCTTTCCGGTCCGCGCCGGCTGGCTCAGCGCCGTGCTCGCCGGGCAGTCCAGGGTGGCGCGTGGGCTGAACATCGATGTGCCCATCCTGGTGCTCATCTCGGGCGCCAGCGCCAACGGGATGTTCTGGAAGGAGTCCATGCGCCGCACGGACGCGGTCCTGGACGTGAACACAATCGCCCTCCGCGCGCTCAGCCTGGGCCGCACCGTGACGTTGGAGCGGATTGACGGCGCCCTGCATGACGTCTTCCTCTCCGCCCCGCGGGTCCGCGCGGACGCCTATGCCCGGCTGTCCCGGTGGATCAGGGCGTACGTCTACGACTGACGCGGATCAGCTGACCTGGCCGCCCGCGGCGGGAGCGGCGTCGATGGCTCCACCGTAGCGGCGGTCCCGCTGTGCATAGATCTCGACGGCGTCCCACAGCGTCCGCCGGTCCACGTCCGGCCACAGGGTGTCCATGAACACGAACTCGGCATAGGCCGACTGCCAGAGCATGAAGTTGGACAGCCGCTGTTCCCCGGAACTGCGCAGGAACAGGTCCACGTCCGGCAGGTCCGGCTCGTCGAGGAACTTCTGGATGGTCCGCTCGGTGATGGCCCCCGGCTTCAGCCGGCCCTGGGCCACTTCCTCCGCGATCGCGGAGACGGCGTCGGCGATCTCGGCCCGTCCGCCGTAGTTGACGCACATGTTCAGGGTGCAGGTGCTGTTTCCCCGGGTGTAGTCCTCGGCCTCTTCGAGTTCGCGGATCACGGAGCCCCACAGCTTCGGGCGCCGCCCGGACCAGCGGATCCGGACCCCCCATTCATCGAGCTGGTTCCGTTGCCGGCGCAGGACGTCCTTGTTGAAGCCCATCAGGAAGCGCACCTCCTCAGGGGACCGCCGCCAGTTCTCGGTGGAGAAGGCGTACACGCTGACGTATTCGATCCCCAGCTCGATCGCGCCGGCCATGACGTCCAGCAGGGCAGGCTCCCCCGCCTTGTGGCCCTCGATCCGTGGCAGGCCGCGCTGGTTCGCCCAGCGCCCGTTGCCGTCCATGACGATCGCCACATGCCGCGGGATGAACTCCGCGGGAATCGCGGGCGGAACAGCGCCGGACGGGTGCGGATAGGGAGCCACCACCGGGGTGGTCCGCCGCCGGCCGTTGGACTGTTTCGCCTGGCTTTTCTCCAGGTTCTTTCCCAGGCTTCTTCCCAATGCCACTTCTACGTTCGCTCCACATGTTTGAGGGATTTCAGGACTCGTTCCAGGTGCCACTGGAGGTAGCTGGCTACCAGTCCGGCCGCTTCCCGGCGGTGGACGGAGGCTGAGGCATCCGCCGTCGTCCAGTTTCCGGTGAGCAGGGCACCCATGAGGAGCACCGTCTCCGGGGCCGGCGCGGGCGATCCCGGCGGCCGGCACCCGTGGCAGACCATGCCGCCGAGCGGCGCGGAAAAGGCGGTGTGCGGCCCGGACGCACCGCACCGGGCGCAGTCGGTGAAGCTGGGCGCCCAGCCGCCGGTCGCGAGGGCGCGGAGCAGGTAGGAATCCAAGATGAGTTCGGGGGCGTGGTCGCCCCGGCTCAGGGACGCGAGGGCCCCCACCAGCAGGTTGTACTGGGCGGTCCCGGCTTCACCGTCGACGTCGGTGAGCTTCTCCGCCGTCTCGGTCATGGCGGCCGCCACCGTGTACCGGCCATAGTCCGCGGCGATGTTCCCGCCGTAGGCGCCCTTGGCCACGGCCTGCGTGACGACGTCCAGGGTGCGCCCGGAAATCAGCTGGAGATCGGCCACCATAAACGGTTCCAGCCTGGCGCCGAACCGGCTGCTGGTGCGACGTACCCCCTTGGCCACCGCCCGCACCTGGCCGTGGTGCTTGGTCAGCAGGGTGATGATCCGGTCGGCCTCGCCCAGCTTATGGGTGCGCAGCACGACGGCGTCATCACGGTAGGCACGCGCAGCAAAGGATTGTTGGACCACGGTTAATCTTCGCATTGTCTTTACGGAATCACGGCATGGGCAGGGCCGCCGAGGTAGAACGGTAAAAGAAGGAGGTAAAAGACGGAGGCAAAATACTGCGCCGCCGGAGTGTTTCCGGCGGCGCAGTTATGCGTTGTTTGACAGTGCCTGCCCGTCCTCGGAGGCATCAGACAGGGACAGATCAGGCGCGGGCGTCCCGGATGGCGCGGTTCACGGCCGAGATGACGGCCTTGAGGGCTGACGTGCTCGTGTTGGCGTCGATCCCTACGCCCCAGAGCACGCGCTCCCCCACGGCGCATTCGACATACGCGGCGGCCAGGGCGCTGCCGCCCTCGGAGAGTGCGTGTTCGCTGTAATCCAGGACCCGGACGTCCACACCGTCCTCGCGCAGGATGCTCAGCAGGGCCGCGATGGGGCCGTTCCCGGTCCCGGTCCGGCGGACCTGGGTCCCGTCGATCTTCAGGGCGGCGGTCAGGGTCATGT
>NZ_JBFTZW010000072.1:0-15436 GCF_056406555.1 Arthrobacter sp. P1_B4 | reverse complement strand
ATCCGGGCCTTGGCCATCACGGGCACGGACACGGCCGCGATGATCTTGTCGATCATGTCGGGATCGGACATGCGGGACACGCCGCCCTGGGCGCGGATATCGGCCGGAACGCGTTCCAGCGCCATCACGGCCACGGCACCGGCGTCTTCGGCGATGCGGGCCTGCTCGGCGTTGACGACGTCCATGATGACGCCGCCCTTGAGCATCTCAGCCATGCCGCGCTTGACGCGGCTGCTGCCCGTGACGTTCTTCGCGGTTGCGGGCTGGAACGGGGTATCAAGCATGTGTGTTTCCTTGGCTGGTGGTGGCGGAGAGTTCCGTCGACGAAGCGGCGACGGTACCGGGTAACTCGTCAAAACAATTGAAGCTGTAGAGATGAATGCCATCGACGACAGGCTGGGCGGTCAGCTCGTTGATGAGAGTGCCGGGCGAGTAGCGTTCGCCGCTCAGGAGGCGGCGGGCGAGCGGTCGTTTCCCGCTAAGGAACCGCAGGGACGTTCCGACGCCGATCTTCGTTGCCAGTGCAATCAGCCTGGTTCTTTGGACGGACCCGGCAACCCCGGCCAGGACCGGAAGCATGACTCCCTCGCGGCGCAGCATCGCCGTGTAGCTATGGATACTGTCGGCCGAGAAGCACATCTGCGTGACGACGTTGGAGGCAAGTTCCTGCTTGGCCAACAATGATTCGAGCAGCTGCCGCGGGCCGATGCCGGGATGACCCTCCGGATACCCGGCGACCCCAACGGCCATCTGGCCGCCGCTGATTTCGGCGATCTCGCGCAGCAGCTCGCCGCCATTGGCGAAGGGACCCGCGGGCTGCGGGGCGTCACCGCCAACCGCGAACACTTCCGAGATGCCGTACCCAGCGCATTCCCGGATGATACGGGCCAGCTGGGTGCTATCCGCCAGGCTGCGGGCCGCGATGTGCGGGACCACGGTGTAGCCGAGCAGACTGAGCTGGGCGGCCGTGCGCATGGTCCGCCCGGTTCCGTGGTGAGGCAGACACGTGATGGTGAGTGTCGTGGTCAGCGGCACTGCCGACTGGATCTTTTTGACGATTCCCTCGGAAGGAATGATTTCAAGTCGTATGGGAAACATCTCTGGTCCTCCGTCGATGTCAGGCGCCGGCTTGGGCGCCGAGCAGCGAGCTGGCTTCCTGGCGGGTGCTTCCGGAGCTTTCGATGTGGGCGAGTTCGGCCGGGATTTCCCAGCCTTTCTTGCGCATCGCGGTGGCCCAGAGCCGGCCGGCGCGGTAGGAGGAACGCACCAGGGGCCCGGACATGACGCCCAGGAAGCCGATCTCGTCGGCTTCGTGCTGCAGGTCCACGAATTCCTGCGGCTTGACCCAGCGGTCCACCGGSAGGTGCCGTTCGGAGGGGCGCAGGTACTGGGTGATGGTGATCAGGTCGCAGCCGGCCTCGTGCAGGTCCCGCAGTGCCTCGGAGATTTCCTCGCGGGTCTCGCCCATGCCGAGGATCAGGTTGGACTTGGTCACCATGCCGAGCTTGCGGCCCTGGGTGATGACGTCCAGGGAACGGTCGTAGCGGAACGCSGGGCGGATGCGCTTGAAGATCCGGGGCACGGTCTCGACGTTGTGGGCGAAGACCTCGGGCTTGGAGTCGCAGATCGCCGCGATGTGCTCGGGCTTGCCGGAGAAGTCGGGGATCAGCAGTTCGACGCCGGTGCCCGGGTTCAGTTCGTGGATCTTGCGGACCGTYTCGGCGTASAGCCAGACGCCCTCGTCGGCGAGGTCGTCGCGGGCCACRCCGGTGACGGTGGCGTAGCGCAGGGCCATGGCCTGGACCGAGCGGGCSACCTTGGTGGGYTCGAACATGTCCACGGGGGAGGGCTTGCCGGTGTCGATCTGGCAGAAGTCGCAGCGCCGGGTGCATTCGGAGCCGCCGATCAGGAAGGTGGCTTCCTTGTCTTCCCAGCACTCGAAGATGTTGGGGCAGCCGGCCTCCTCACACACCGTGTGGAGGCCCTCCTTCTTGACGAGGTTTTTGAGCTGGACGAACTCCGGGCCCATCTGGACCTTGGCCTTGATCCATTCCGGCTTCCGTTCCACCGGTGTGGCCGCGTTTCGCTGCTCAATGCGCAGCATCTTCCGGCCTTCTGGTGCCAGTGTCACAGTAGAGCTCCTTCTGGGGTTGCAACTAGGGCTTGTTCATTCTTGCGCAGTTCTTCGGTGATCCGCGACACGAGGTCCGCCGGGGTGACGTCCCTGCCAAGTTCCTGGGTGATAGTGGTGACTCCGGCGTCGCTGATCCCGCAGGCGATGATCTGACCGTAGGGGGCGAGATCGTTGTTGCAGTTGATCGCGAAGCCGTGCATGGTGACGCCTTCGTTGACGCGGATGCCGATGGCCGCGATCTTGCGGTCCGGACCCTTTTCGTCCTGTTCGATCCAGACGCCCGCGCGGCCCTTGATCCGGACGGCGGCGATGCCGTAGTCCGCCAGGACGGCGATGATGACCGCTTCCAGCCGCTCCACGTAGTCGCGGATGCCAGCCTTGTTCTTCAGTTTGATGATGGGGTAGCCAATGAGCTGGCCGGGGCCGTGCCACGTCAGCTTGCCGCCGCGGTCCACGGCCACAACGGGAGTTCCGTCGAAGGGCCGTTCATGGTCTTCGGTGCGCTTGCCTGCGGTGTAAACCGCGGCGTGTTCGAGCAGCAGTACAGTGCTGGGCGCGGTGCCCGCGAGGACCTTTTCATGCAATTCGCGCTGGATGTCCCATCCGCGCGTGTAATCGACGAAGTCCGGGGCGAGACCCAGCTGTTTGAACTCAAGAGTCATGGCATCAAGCTTAGACCCCGCCGCACCCACCTCCCGTTTGTGTGCTTAAGCTCTCATGCCTGTGGATAACTTCTGCACGATTCCGCGCAATCGACTATTCCTTGGGTATGGAAGATCTCCCGCCGGCCGCCGGTGCGGCCCCCCAGGTTCCCGGTTACGACGTCGGACGCCTCCTGGGGCGCGGCGGCAGCGCCACGGTCTGGCTGGTCACCGAACAGTCAACGGGCCGCGAGTTCGCCCTCAAATGCTTCGATGCCGACCGCGCCGCACCGGAAGAATCCGAGGCCGAGGACGTCATGCGGCGCGAAGTCCGGATCCTCTCCGCTCTGGCACACAGCCACCTGCTTCGCGTGCACGCGGTGGTGCGCCTGCCGGTTCACGACTCTGGCGGCAGCGGCCTCGGGCTTGCGCTGGACTACGCACCCGGCGGCTCGCTTGCGGCGCTCGTGGGAAGCCGGGGACGTCTGGGTCCCGGCGAAACGGTGACGGTCCTGACTCCTATCGCGCAGGCGCTGGCATACCTTCACGGCCAAGGCTTCACCCACGGTGATGTGGCCCCCGGCAACGTGCTTTTCACGGCCGAGGGCAAACCGCTGCTGGCCGATCTCGGCGTCGCGCGCATGATGGCCGACGCCGCTGCGGTCGCGGAAGAGGGCACAGCAGGTTTCCAAGATCCCGCCCCCTCGGACGCTGTGCGGGCCGGGCTGCAGCCCGAACGCGACATTTACTCCCTGGCAGCCTTGGGCTGGTATTGCCTCACCGGACGGGCCCCTGAGCCAGGGGCGCATCGTCCACCGCTGAGCCTTCTGGTCCCGGAGGTGCCGGCAGCGTTGGTGGCCGCCCTCGAAGCGGGGTTGAGCGGTGAGCGCCGGGAGCGTCCCCCGGCGGCGGAGTTTGCCGCTATGGTCTACCGCAGCGCCCGGGCGGAGCCCGTCGATCTGTCGGTCTCCGTGCACCCCACGGTCATCCCCCAACTGCTCACACGCAAGGCCGTGCAGTCCGGCCCGGGCCGGCGCCCAGGCGCTGTCCGGAAAGCCGGACTCCACCGCGGATTCCGAAGGTCCCCCGCGCGGCGGGCGCTGCTTCCCGCTCTCGCCGCTGCAGCCGTGGTGGCCGGCATCTGGTTGCTGGCCGGTGGCGGCCCGGCCCCCGACGCCGTCGCCGGGCTGTTTCCGGGGTTCGGCCCGGGCGAGAGCGTGCCGGTGCAGGCAGGAGTCGCCGCGGGTCAGGAGAGGCCGGCGGCACCGTCGGAGGGTCCGGCGGGCGTCTCGCCGCCCTCCACGGCCGACGGCGGGGCCACCGTAGTCCTTCCCGACCTGGAGGCGCTGCTGGCCTCGCCGGATCCGGCGGAGGCCGTCCGCGGTCTCGCCCGGCTTCGCTCGCTCGCGCTCAGCTCCGGGGACTTCGGCCTGCTCGATGACGTCAACGCCCCGGGGTCGGCAGCCGCCGCTGCCGACGCGCGGATCCGAACGCAGCTCAGCGCCTCCGGCCATGTCCTGGCCGGCTTCTCGACCTCCCTGACCCGGATTGAGGCCACCGCGGACAGCAGCCCCGCCCGGGCCGTGGTGGCCATCACCACCGCGCCGTCCGCGTACCGGGAGCTCGATGGGAACGGCGCCATAGTGGCTGAGGTTCCCGCCGCCTCCGCGCAGCAGCTTCACCTCGTCCTGGTGCCCGTCGATGGGCGTTGGCAGATTCAGGACGTTCTACCCCCGGGGCCCGAAGCGGGCTAGGGTTCCGCCGTCGGGGGACCGGTGGTAGCCTCCCTGCGAGACGGCTGCTTGCGAGTGCCTGACGCCGGAGAGGGACGCCATGTCGACCACGGTTCCGAAGAAGCAGATGACCGTCATCCAAGCAGCGTTCATCGGGGTGGGTTCCATGGTGGGCGCGGGAATCTTCGCGCTGCTGGGCGCAGCCGGCGCCGTCGCCGGCTCGGCCGTGTGGGTGTCCTTTCTCATCGCCGGCGCCATCGCCGGCCTTCAGGGGTACTCGTTTGCCAAGCTCGGCGCCACGTACCCGTCAGGCGGAGGCATGCTCGCCTACCTGGCCCGGGGGTTCGGGGAGGGGCACGTTACCGGGATCGTTTCGTGGTTGTTCTATGTGACCGGCGCGATCGTGGGGGCCATGGTGGCGTCGTCCTTCGGGGGGTATGCCAGCGCGGTCCTGACCGGTCGTGACCCAACCTGGGCCAAGGTGTTCGCTGTCGCCCTCATCGTGCTCATGACCTTCCTGAACGCTGTCGGTTCCACGGCGGTGGCCAAAGTCCAGTCGCTGATCGTGAAGGCGGTGCTGGCCATCCTGTCTGTGTTCGCAATTGTCACAATCGCGAACTGGAACCCCGCTCTCCTGGATCCGGCCGGCTACCCGGGCGTTCGCGAGATCATCGCGAGTGTGGCGTTGACGTTTTTCGCCTTCCTCGGGTTCGGCGTCATCACCTTCACCGCGAAGGATCTGCCTGCCCCGTCCCGTCAACTGCCCCGCGCCATGTACCTGGCGCTGGCGATCGCCACGACGGTGTACGTCGCGGTTTCCCTGGGCGTCTTCGGAACCTTGACCGCCGACCAGGTCGTCGCCTACGGCGCCACAGCGCTGGCCGAGGCCGCCAAGCCGACGCTGGGCCAGTTCGGATACGTGCTGATGGTGGTCACCGCCCTGCTCTCCACCGCCGGGGCGGTGAACGCCACCCTCTACCCCTCCGTGGGGATGACCCGGCACCTGGCCTCAGTGGGCCAGTTCCCGCCGGTGTTCGGCCGATCCGTGGGTCGCCGGCAAGTACCGGTCGGACTGCTGGTCATGGCCGGCCTCGCGGCCGTGATGGTGCTGCTGTTCAACCTGAACAGCATTGCCTCCCTCGGAAGTGCGGTGGCACTGCTCATTTTCTCCGCCGTCACCCTGGCCCACTTCAAGGTGTACCGGGAGACCGGCGCCCTGCTTTTCATGCTCATCATCGCCCTGATCGCGACCATGGGCACGTTCCTGGTGTTCTGCACCACCACGCTCGTCAACGAACCCGCAACCGCCGCCGCGCTGGTGGTCATCCTTGCCCTAGCGCTGATCACCGATTTGCTGTGGAAGCGCACCCGAAGCCGCGCAAATTAGCACTCCGGCGATCTGACGTATAGGGGAGTTGGGGACTGTTCCCCGCTAATTCCTAGGTCCATGCTGTAGGCACCGAGCACTTTGTGTGATAAGGGGGCAGTGGGCATGTTCAAGCCGACGACTACTCGCCCCAGGCGGTTTAGCTCCGCCTGGCCCGTGGCGCAGACCACGGGGCACTTGAGGGTGTGGCTCACGTGAGCGAACAGGCAGTGACCCGGCCGAAGGCACCACCGGCCGTGTGGATCTCGTGGGTGGCCCTGGCACTGATGACCACGAGTTCGGTGGCCAGTCTCCGTGCTGCCCCGACCATGGCCGTCTACGGCCTCGCTTCAGTCTTCCTCTACATCGTTCCCGCGATCGTCTTCCTCCTGCCCACGTCCCTCGTGTCAGCTGAACTGGCGTCCGGCTGGAAGGGTGGCGTCTACAACTGGGTATCGTCCGGAATCTCCAAACCCATGGGCTTCCTGGCGGTGTGGTGCCAGTTCGCGATGACGATTTTCTACTATCCGACCCTGCTGGGATTCGTCGCGAGCACCCTCGCCTACGTCTTCAACCCGGCGCTGGCCAGCAGCGGCGTGTGGACGGCCTTGGTGATCGTGGTGTTCTACTGGGCCGGCGTGTATGTCTCATCCCGCGGCACGAAGGGCGTGGCAGGCCTGGCCAGCGGTGGCCTGATCATCGGCACCCTGATCCCGGGTGCCTTGCTCGTCATCCTGGGTGTGGTCTTCCTGGGCCAGGGCAACCCGTCGGCCGCTCCGATGACCGCGGCAAACTTCTTGCCCGAATGGGCCGGGCTGGCCAGCCTGGTGCTGATCGTGAACAACTTCCTGTCCTACAGCGGCATGGAGATGAACGCGGTGCACGTGTCTTCCCTGAAGGACCCGCCCAAGGAATACCCGAAGTCGATGTTCCTGGCCATGGGACTCGTACTGCTGATCTTCATCCTGCCGGCGCTCGCGATCAGCTGGATCGTCCCGGCCGATGAACTCTCCCTCACGGCGGGTGTCATGCAGGCCTTCGACGCGGTGCTGTCGTCCTTTAACCTGCAAGGCCTCACTCCGATCCTCGGCATCATGTTGGTTGCTGCCTCCCTCGGCGGCATGCTGACGTGGCTGGCCGGTCCGTCCAAAGGCCTGCTGCTGATCTCGCGTGAGGAAGGCTACCTCCCGCCGTTCCTGCAAAAGCTGAACAAGAACGGCATCCAGCAGAACCTCCTGGTGGTCCAGGGGCTCGTCACTACCGTGATCGCGCTCGGCTACGCGCTCATCCCGGATGTCTCCAGCGCGTACTGGATTTTCTCGGTAATCACCACACAGGTCTACTTGATCATGTACCTGCTGATGTTCGTGGCCGCGGTCCGGCTCCGCCGTAACGACCCGGACCACCCGCGTGGCTACCGGGCGCCGATGCTGATCGGGCTGTGCGGCGTCGGCTTCGCAGCCTCCCTGGCCGCGCTGCTTGTCGGGTTCGTTCCGCCGTCGCAGTTCGGCGACGGCGATCCGCTCGTTTATTTCCTGATCGTGGGCGGCGGCGCACTGGGGCTCGGGCTGCTCGTGCCGTTCCTCTTCTACAGGTTCCGCAAGCCTTCCTGGAAGCTGCCCGACCAACAGACGCAGACGGAGGTCCCGAAGTCATGAGCACGCATCAGGAGTCCTCGACCAAGCGCAGCCGCTCGATCGTTTACATCGTTGCCATGGTCCTGCTCGTGGTGTTCGCCGTCGTCGCACTGCTGAACTTCAGAACGGCGAGGGAGACCCAGCAATCCCTGGCGAAGGCCGACCAGCTGATCGCTGAGATTGAATCCGCCGGCGGGACGGCACCCTCGCGCGAGCAGATAGCCCGGGTGCTCGGTGACGACGGCGGCGCGGTTTGCGCGAACCCGAACGACGCGCTGAGCCGGGCCACCTTCTTGAGCCAGCTGGCGAACGGGGCAACCGGGCCCGGATACAGGCCGGTGATCGCGAACGCCCGGATCGCCGTCGGCGAGCTCGCGATTATCAAGGTCTATTGCCCGGACCAGCTCGCTGAGTTCCAGGAGTTCATCGACGACCTCAAGACGTCCACCACCGGTGGTGCGTGAGCCGTGGACCTGCGCGCCCGCATCACCGATCTGATGGGTCCGGCACGGGAAGAACTCGCCGAGTTCGTGGCCATCCGGTCGGTGGCGGATGCGCGGCAGTTTCCCGTCGAAGAGTGTGCCAAGGCTGCCCAGTGGGTGCTGGACAAGTTCGCCGGACTCGGATTTTCGGATGTGCACCTCGAACGGACCCCGGATGGCTCCGACGCGGTGGTGGGCTCCAGGCCCGGACCCGACCCGGACGCGCCCACCGTGCTCCTCTACGCGCACTACGACGTCCAGCCACCCCTCGATGACTCGGCATGGCGGACCCCGCCCTTCGAGCTCACTGAAGTGGACGGCCGCTGGTACGGCCGGGGCGCCGCCGATTGCAAGGGCAACATCCTCGCCCACCTGCTCGCCCTGAGGGCGCTCGGCAACGACGTACCGGTGAACCTGTTGCTGGTGGTCGAAGGGTCGGAGGAACAGGGCACCGGCGGGCTCGAGGCGTTCGTCGCCGGTCACCCGGACCTGCTCCGTGCCGACACCATCCTGGTCTGCGACACCGGCAACGCCGCCGTGGGCCACCCCGCAGCGACCGTGACCCTGCGCGGGATGGTCAATGTCGTGGTGACAGTGGAGGCGATGGCGTCAGAGCTCCACTCCGGCATGTTTGGCGGTGCGGCCCCCGACGCGCTCGCCGCACTGATCTCCATGCTGGCATCACTGCGGGACCGGCAAGGCAACACGACGGTCACGGGATTGGACAACGCCCAGACCTGGACCGGCGCCCCCTATCCGCCAGAGCAGTTCCGCACCGACGCCGGCGTCCTGGAGGGAGTGTCCTTGCTGGGGGACGGCACTGTGTCTGACATGCTCTGGGCACGGCCCGCGGTCACCGTGCTCGGCATCGACTGCCCGGCAGTGACCGGCTCGACGGCGGCGATCGTGCCGCGGGCGTCCGCGCGGCTAAATCTGCGCGTCCCGCCAGGCATGGCGGCCGCCGATGCCCACACGGCGTTGGTTGACCACCTCAAGGCCGCCGCACCCTGGGGTGTCCACGTCACGGTGGACCTCGAGGCGATTGGGGCACCATTCCAGGCGGCAGTCGGCGGCCCGGCCTTTGAAGCCATGAGCGCCGCGATGTCCCAGGCTCACGGCACGCCCATGACAACCCTGGGGCAAGGGGGATCGATCCCGCTCTGCAACGTCTTCGCCGATACCTACCCGGACGCGGAGATCATCCTGCTCGGCGTCGAGGAGCCACTCGCCCTGATCCATGCACCGAACGAGAGCGTCGATCCGGGCGAGATCAGGGCTCTGGCAGAGTCCCTGGCCCTCTTCCTCCAGAGGTACGCGACGCTGCGCGGCTAGTAGCAGCAGCTAGCCGCGCCCTGCCACCCAGGCGGCGGCCCCGGCGAGGGACGGGTGCTGCCAGGCGAAGCTGTTTTCCGCCAGGACGGCCGGCTCCAGCCGCTGGCTCGCGAGCAGCAGTTCTTCGGCGAGATCGCCCATCACCAGCCGCAGCACCGGGGCGGGTACCCGCAGCGCCGCCGGCCGGTGCAGCGCCCTGGCCAGTTGCGTGATCAGGGAATTCACATCTGCGGCTTCGGGGGCGCAGACGTTGACCGGCCCGGAGACGGGCGCCGAGAGAAGGAAGGAAAAGGCGGCGGCCACATCCGGCAGCGTGATCCACGGCCAGAACTGCCGGCCATCGCCGAGCGGGCCGCCGACGCCCAGGCGCAGCAGCGGCAACAGCCGGCCCAGTGCGCCGCCGGAACGGCTCAGGACGACGCCGGTGCGGGGCGTGACCACCCGGACTCCGGCAGGCGCCTCATGCGCCGCGGCCTCCCAGTCGACGCAGATCCCGGACAGGGTGCCGGTGCCGGCCGGCGCGTTCTCGCGCAGCACCGCCGTACCGGCGTTGCCGTAGTAACCGGAGGCCGACTGGCTCAGGAACACGGCGGGCGGCGCGTCGGTGCGCGCCATGGCGGCCGCGAGGGTCCGGGTAGCCCCCAGCCGGGAGGCGCGGAGCTCGTTGACCCGCGCCTTGGTCCAGGGCCGGTCGCCGATCCCGGCGCCGGAGAGGTTGACCACCGCGTCCGCGCCCTTCAGCGCCGTGTCGTCGATCCGGCTGGCGGCCGGGTCCCACTGGAACTCGGCTGGGGACGCAGGGGCACGCCTGACCAGGGCGACGACGTCGTGCCCCTCGCTGCGCAGGGCACCCGAAAGGGCAGTTCCGATCAGCCCGGAGGCACCGGCAATAAGGATTCGCATGATCCATCTCACCATGCCCGGCACGGCCGCGAAACCTCCCGGGCCGTAAGGACCGTTGTGGCTATGATCGAACGATGACCCCCTCGAGTTACTTCCGTTTCCCGCATCTGCACGGCGATCTGGTCACCTTTGTGGCCGAGGACGACGTCTGGATTGCACCCGTGGGCGGGGGCCGCGCCTGGCGCGTATCCTCCCTGCAACTGCCGGCCCGCAACCCCCGCTTCACCCCCGACGGCAAGCGTCTGGTCTGGACCGTCGTCCAAGGGACTGCCCCGGAAGTCGTCACGGCCAACGTCGACGGCGGCGGCTACAGCCAGTTGAGCTACTTCGGCCACCCTTCCACCCGGGTCAAGGGCTTCACCCCCGACGGCGACGTCCTGGTCACCAGCGCGTTCCGCCAGTCCGACAGCCGTCACACCCACGCCTACAGCCTCCCCGTGACCGGCGGCTGGGCGCAGGAACTCCCGTTCGGCCCGGTCGAGTCCGTGGCCTATGGCCCCGTCGTCGGCGACGAACGCCCTGTGGTGCTCGCCAGCGTCCTCTCGCGTGAGCCGGCCTGGTGGAAGCGCTACCGCGGCGGCGCCGCCGGCAAGCTGTGGATCGACGCCGACGGAAACGGTGAATTCGTCCGGCTAGCTGCTGCGCTCGACGGAAACCTCACCGACCCCCTGTGGGTCAAGGGACGGATCGCGTTCCTGTCCGACCACGAGGGCTACGGAAACCTCTATTCCGTCCTGCCCAACGGCAGCGACCTGCGCCGCCACACGGACCACGAGGACTTCTATGTCCGCCACGCCGCCACCGACGGCGAACGCGTGGTCTTCGAATCGGCCGGTGAGCTCTGGCTGCTGCCCAGCCTCGACGCCGAGGCCGTCAAGCTCGACATTGTGCTCGGTTCCGCCTCGCAGGCGCGCCGGCCCGCCCCGCTGAAGCCCTCGAAGCACCTTGGCGACGTCGTACCGGACCGCACGGGCGCGTCCAGCGCCGTCGAATCCCACGGAACCGTCCACTGGCTGCGGCACAAGGACGGCCCCTCCCGCGTCCTCGAGGCCACCCCGGGCGTCCGGGCACGGCTGCCGCGGCCCTTCGGCGAGGGCCGGATCGCCTATGTCGCCGACCACGACGGCGTCGAGGCCCTGTACCTAAAAGCCATTGCGGCGCCCCTGGCCGGAGCGGCTGCGGCAGCATCGAAGGCCCCGCAGCCGGCCGTGCAGTCCGCTGCCGAGTCAACGGCCCAGCCGGCTGCTTCCGCCGAGGACGCCGGCATGCAGTTGCCCAAGCCGGTGTCCGCAGCCGCGCTGACCGGCGCAGGATCAGTCCCCGCCGCTGCAAACGGTTCCGTGTCCGGCCCGGTCACAGCGGTCCCGGCCCCGGCTGCAGCAGACGCAGCCGGCTCCATCTCCGGCTCCGAGCCCGACCGGGCCCGTGCGGGCGCCGCCGTGAAGGCCGCGCCTGCCTCCGATGAGTTGACGCGGATCGACTTCCCCAAGCCCAGCCGCGCCAGCGCCATCGAAGCCAGCCCGGACGGGCGCTGGCTCGCCGTCGGCACGGCGTTCGGTGATATCTACCTTGCCGACACCCGCACGGGCACGATATCCCAGCTGAGCAGCATCGGCGAGGGCAGCATTGAGGGATTCACATGGTCCCCGGACTCCGCGTGGCTCGGCTGGTCCGAGCCGGTCACGTCCTTCGGGTCCCGCAGCCGGCTCCGGATCACCCGGATCGACGGCGGCAGTGGAGTTGCGATCATTGACGTCACCGACGGCCGGTTCCGGGACGAGTCGCCGTCGTTCACCCCGGATGGCAAATATCTCGCCTTCCTCTCCAACCGCAGTTTCGACCCGGTCTACGACGGGCACTCCTTCGATCTGTCCTTCCCGAGCCCGATCAAGCCTTACCTTGTCGCCCTCGCCGCTGACACCCCGTCGCCCTTCGGCCCGAGCGTCGACCTCCAGTTCGACGCTGATGCCGACGCTGCCGCGCCAGATGCCGCCGGCACGGACGGTGCTGCGCCCGGGCCGAAGTCAGCAGCCAAGCCCGTCCCTTCCGTGCGGGTGGACGCCGAGGGCCTGGCCCACCGCGTCATCGGGGTCCCGGTGCCGCAAGGCAACTACGCCGGACTCACCGCCGTCGCCGGCGCCCTTCTCTGGCTGGACAGCGAGCTCGCCGGCACCACCGGTGAGGGCCGGGCCAGCCTTGAGGACAAGGGCGCGGCGCCGAGCCTGGTCCGCTACGACCTGGCCAAGCGCCGCACCGCCACGATCGTTGAGGCCCTGGACAGCTACCGGCTCTCCGGCGACGGCGAAAAGATCGTGTTCATCCAGGACAAGCAGATCCGCGTGGCGCCGGCCGCCGCCAAGGCCGATGAGGAGTCCGGCCAGCTGGTCAAGGTGGACCTTGGCCGCATCCGGGTGCAGCTGGACCCACTCAGTGTGTGGGGCCAGGCCTTTGACGAGGCATGGCGGCTCCAGCGCGACTTCTTCTGGACCGAGGACATGGCCGGCCAGGACTGGGAGTCCGTCCACGCCCGCTACCGCCCGGTGGTGGAACGCCTCGGCTCCCATGACGACCTGGTGGACCTGCTGTGGGAGCTGCACGGCGAGCTCGGCACCTCCCACGCCTACGTCCGGCCCATAGCCGCTGTCGAGAACGGCAGCAGCCCGCAGGGCCGCCTCGGCGCGGACCTGGGGTTCACCGGCGAGGGGTGGGAAATCACCCGCATCCTCGCGGGGGAGTCCTCGGACCCGCTGGCCACTTCGCCGCTGACCCGTCCCGGCGCCGACGCGAAGCCGGGCGATATCCTGCTGGCGATCGACGGCGTCGAACTGACCCAAACGCGGACCCCGGCGATGCAGCTTGTCGGCGCGGCCGGCCGCGCCGTGGAACTTACCCTGCGCAATGGCGCCGGCCATGGTGCGGCCGCGGGCGCCCAGCGCCGCGTGGCCGTGGTCCCGGTCAAGGACGAGGAGCGCCTGCGCTACCAGGAATGGGTCTCCGGCAACCGGCGAACTGTCCGGGAAGCCTCGAACGGGACGTTCGGCTACCTGCACATCCCGGACATGATGGCCAACGGCTGGGCACAGCTGCACCGCGACCTCGACACCGAAACGGCCCTGGACGGACTGATCGTCGATGTCCGGCGCAACCGTGGCGGCCACACCTCCCAGCTCGTGGCCGAGCTCATCGGGCGCAAGGTCACCGGCTGGAGCATGCCGCGCGGGGAAAAGCCGCGGACGTACCCGCACCACGCTCCCCGCGGACCGGTCATCATTCTCACCGATGAGTTCGCCGGCTCCGATGGCGACATCATCACGCAGGTCTCCAAGCTGCGGGGGATCGGGCCCGTCATTGGCACCCGCACCTGGGGCGGCGTCGTCGGGATCGACAACCGCTTCGCGCTGGCCGACGGCACCGGCGTCACCCAGCCGCGCTACGCCACCTGGTTCGCCGGTGGCGTTGGCTGGGGCGTGGAAAACTTCGGCGTCACCCCTGACATCGAGGTGACCTTCCCGCCGCACGCCTACGCCGCCGGAACCGACCCGCAACTGGAGTACGGAATCGGGGCGCTGAAGGAAATGATCCAGGAACTGCCCACGGACCGTCCGCCGCTGCGCGAGGGTTACCGCCGGGTCCGGCCCGCACCGCTGCCTGCGCGCCAGCAGGCCGGCCAGGCCTAGGCGCTCCCGGGCGCGGCCCGCACAGACGGTCCGCGCAGGACAGACGGCAAGGCCCCCGCCACCCTGGATATCCCAGGGCGGCGGGGGCCTCGTCGTACTGCGGCCGGGCTAGGAGGCCAGGGTGGCGTCCAGGGTGATTTCGATGCCGGTCAGGGCAGCGGAGACGGGGCAGCCGGTCTTGGCTTCCTCGGCCAGCCGCTGGAAATCGTCGGCGGAAATGCCCGGGACGCGCGCGGCCAGGGTGAGGTGGCTGCCGGTGATCCCGGTACCCGGCTGGAACGTCACGTCAGCCTTGGTGTTGATCTCCTCGGCCGTGTGGCCGGCCTGGGCCAGGGCGTTGCTGAACGCCATCGAGAAGCACGCGGAGTGCGCTGCCGCAATGAGCTCCTCGGGGCTGGTCTTGCCCTCGGCGGCCTCGGCGCGCGCCTTCCAGGTGACGTCGAAGTTGCCCAGCCCGGAGCTGTCCAGGGTGGTGTTGCCGGCGCCTGTCATCAGGTCGCCATTCCATACAGTGTGTGCGGTGCGTGTTGTAGCCATGTCCACTCCTCGACGTCGTTGTGAATCAGGGGTCCGGCTGGTGCCGGAGCCTGCCGTGATCAATCCTAGGGATTCTGTGCGGCCGCCGCACGGGGGTTCCGCTGTCAGAGGATTGTGACCCGTACAGTGTCGTCATGGAAGTTACCGAAGATGCGCAGGTGCCAGGGGCGCCCGTGGCGCGTATTGCCACGATCATGGTCAACGCCGTCGACGCCGCGCGCCTGGCGCAGTTCTGGGCCGACTTGTTGGGTACGGCCGTCTCCTCGCGCTTCGAGCAGTTCGTCTGGCTGGAGCCCGCCGGCCCAGGGGCCCCGCAGCTGGCCTTCCAGCAGGTCCAGGACCCCACGGAGGGCAGGCGGCGCCTGCACCTGGACATCCATGGGCCCGACCCTGCGGCGTTGCGCGCCCGCGCCGAGTCCCTCGGTGCCGGGTTCGTGGAGGGCAATGACATCGGCGACTTCCACTGGGATGTGATGCAGGATCCCGAGGGCAACGAATTCTGCATCGCCGGCGACTGACGGCTTAACGGTGGCAGTTAAGCGACGGCGGCGCCGCACCCTCGCGGGGGAGCGGCGCCGTCATGGCGGGTGCAGTCAGCCGGTTACTGCCACAGGGTCGCGATCGCAACGTTGAGCAGTGCCAGGCCGCCAACGCTGTTCGCGAGGCCCTTGCTGATCGGCTCGCCCTTCTTGTACTTGCGGCGGCCAATGAAGGCCAGGACGCCGACGATCAGGGCGATGACAAGCTTGACGCCGAGCTTGGCGTAGTTGGCGTTCATGTCCAGGACCGGGATCAGCCCCATCATGATGATGCCCGTGATCAGCTGCAGCATCGCGCCGTCGAACTGGCGCGGGTGGACGGTGGGCTTCTTCATCTGGCCAATCCAGATGCCGACAATCATGGCGGCGCCGATGATGTGCAGGAAGACCATGACGTTATAGACGATGTTCATGGCATCAGTGTAGCCAGAGTCTTCTACGCACCGTAGTAGGAC
>NZ_JBFTZW010000071.1:0-15720 GCF_056406555.1 Arthrobacter sp. P1_B4 | reverse complement strand
GTGCTGTACATCCTGGTGTCGCTGGCGTTGACCGGCATGGTGTCCTACACCCAGCTGGCCGAGGCCAAGAACCCGACGCTCACCACCGCCTTCGAAGCGGTCGGCAATACCGACGCCGCCAAGGTCATTGCCTTTGGCTCCCTCGTGGGCCTGACCACCGTGATCATGGTGCTGCTCATGGGCCTCTCGCGCGTGGTGCTCGCGATGAGCCGCGACGGCCTGCTTCCGCGCTCCCTGTCCAAGACCAGCTCGGTGCGGGGGACGCCGGCCCGCCTGCAGATCATCTGCGGCGCCGGAGTGGCGCTCGTCGCCGGCCTGACCAACGTGGACCTGCTCGAGGAAATGATCAACATCGGGACCCTGTCCGCCTTCGTGATGGTGAGCCTTGGCATCCTGGTGCTGCGCAAGAAGCGCCCGGACCTGAAGCCGGCCTTCCGTGTCCCGTTCGGCAAGGTGCTCCCGGTCGTCTCTGCGGTCCTGTGCCTGTACCTCATGACGAACCTGGCCGTGGAAACCTGGATCTTCTTCGCCATCTGGCTCGTGATCGGTATTGCGATCTACTTCGCCTACGGCCAGCGCCACTCCCGGCTGAATGAAAAGTTCGCGGAGGCCCGCGCCTCGGTGAACGGCACGGCCAGCGCGGCCGGAGCGCCCGCGGAGGACAACGAGGACGCGCTCACCCGCTCCTGAGACGGGAGCGATCGGCCCCGCCGCATCGAGGTCGCCGGAGCCGTGCGAATTCGCTGGAAATTTCCGGCGTAACCGCACGGCTCCGGCGACTTCGGCGTTGGGGCGCCGCTCCGTAATGGCGGCGCTCCCTAAGATGGACACATGGCCCGCCCAGCAAGACCGGAACGCAAATCAGAGTTGCTGTCGGCAATTCTCGACTACCTCATGGACAAGACCCTGGCGGAGCTGACGTTTCGCGGCCTGGCCGACGGGCTGGGTGTCAGCAGCTACGTCCTGGTCTACCACTTCGGGCACCGCGAACAGCTGATTAACGAGATCATCCGCGGCATCGAGTCCCGGCTGGACAGCATCCGTGCCACCGACGTCAGGGACATCGACCGGGACGCGTGGCGGGCTTTCCTGCTTGAGTCCTGGCAGTGGACCATGGCGCAGCGCAACCGGCACCTGGCCCGGCTTGAATTTGAGGCCACGGCGCAGGACATTGTGGCGGCGGTGCCGCGCGGCACAGCGCAGGAGCACTTCCGGATGCTGCACGAGAAGGCCCGGGACTGGCTGGTCATCCAGGGCATCCAGCCGGAATTCGCCGACACCGACGCCCGGCTGTTCACGGCCGCGTTCTACGGGCTGCAGTTCGATTTCGTCGTCAACAACCAGCCAGAGGAAGCCACCAAGGCCTTTGAGCTGATGATGCTGGTCTTCTTCAACAACCTCGACAGGCGCCTCGCCACCGACGGCCAGCACATCTGAGCAGAACGTCAGGGAGCAGCGTAGCGGCCCTCCCACTCCACGAGGGGGCGCAGTTGCTCCCAGCGCTTTGCCACTTCCTCCACCGCCCCGGGACCGGCAAGCCAGCCGGGCTGGCCCACGTTGACACCGGCCGTGAGGGATTTGTGCTTGAGCAGCTCCGCCCGGGGATGGTCCTTGTCGAAGCCCCGCGGCACCGTTTTTAGCCGTTCGCCCTCCACCGCGAACCCTGCCGCCTCGACCTTCCGCACGATCGCCTGGAGGGCGTCGCCGCTGGCGGGATCGTCCACGGCACCGCGAAAGCGTGCCAGCTGGGCCGGAGTGTGGGTGTGGCAGCCGCCGCCGATCAGGAGGCCGTCGGCGCTGAGCTGGATATAGAAGCCCACGCCTTCGTCCACCGCCGCGAAGGCCCCCTGCGCGGTCTTATAGGGTGACTTGTCCGGCGAGAACCGGACATCCCGGTTGGGGCGAAAGAGCTTGGCCGGTCCGAAGCGTGGCTCCAGCTCGGCCAGCAGCTGGGTCAGAGGCCCTTTCACCACGGCCTCGTAGACCGGCTTGTGCTCGAGCCACCAGTCCCGGTTGTTGTTCTGTTCAAGATCGGCGTAGAACCGGAAGGCGTCACTTGGAATGCCTGCGAATGGAGTGCCAACGAAAGCGGTCATGCCCAAATCCTACGGAGCCGCGGCACGCGGTGGCGAGGGCCACGCGCACCCATGTGGATAACCGCAAAACGCCCCGCCACGGGAGTCCGTGGCGGGGCGTTCTGTTGGCTCCAGCTGTCACCGAATGCCGGTCACCGGCCGCCCAGGCGACCGTCAAGGCCGGCAATCAGGCAACCTTCGACGCAACTATCAGACCTTGTTGGCGGCCTCGGCGTCGGACTCAACCTGGCCGGCACCGAGGTTGGCGCGCAGCTTGGCGCCGAATTCAGCGTCGACGTTGGTCCAGTACGCGATGGCGCGTTCCTTGATGCTGGCGTTCTTGACGCCGCTGACGGCGCCGGTGACGGTCTCCAACAGGCGGGCCTTCTCGCCGTCGTTGTACACCTCGCGGTACAGCGTGCCGGCCTGGCCGAAGTCGCCGTCCTCGGCATGCAAGGAGTGCGCGGAGAGCGTGAGCTCGCCGTCGTTCTCCCAGCCGCCGCCCGCAACGCCGGGCTCAACGGCAGCCGGACCGCCCACAGAGTTCGGTGCGTACACCGGAACGGACGGAGCGTTGAAGTGGTAACGCCCGGCGCCGTCCTGGCTGTAGTTATTGACCTGGCTCTTGGGCAGGTTCACCGGGAGCTGCGCGTGGTTGGTGCCGACGCGGTAGCGGTGCGCGTCCGCGTAGGAGAAGATGCGGGCCTGCAGCATCTTGTCCGGGGAGGCGGCGATTCCCGGCACGAAGTTCGACGGCGCGAAGGTGGCCTGCTCGATCTGCGCGAAGTAGTTCTCCGGGTTCTTGTTCAGCTCCATGGTGCCGACCTTGACCAGCGGGTAGTCCGCGTGCGGCCACACCTTGGTGAGGTCGAAGGGGTTGAAGCGGTACGTCTTGGCGTCCTCGTACGGCATGACCTGGACGTGGAGGTCCCAGGAGGGGAAGTTGCCGGCGGCAATGTTTTCCTGGAGGTCGCGGATGTAGAAGTCGCCGTCGGCGCCGGCAAGGGCCTCGGCCTCGTCCCCGGTCATGGACTTGACGCCCTGGTTGGACTTGAAGTGGTACTTGACCCAGAACCGCTCGCCCTCGGCGTTGATCCACTGGTAGGTGTGCGAGCCGTAGCCCTGCATTTCACGCCAGGAGGCCGGCAGGCCGCGGTCACCCATGAGCCAGGTGACCTGGTGGGCGGACTCGGGGGAGAGGGTCCAGAAGTCCCACTGCATGTCGGCGTCGCGCAGGTGGGTGCCGGGGAGGCGCTTCTGGGAGTGGATGAAGTCCGGGAACTTGATCCCGTCGCGGATGAAGAACACCGGAGTGTTATTGCCGACGAGGTCGTAGTTGCCCTCGGTGGTGTAGAACTTCACGGCGAAACCGCGGGGGTCGCGCCAGGTGTCGGGGGAGCCTGCCTCGCCGGCAACGGAGGAGAAGCGGATGAGCATGTCCGTCTCAACGCCGGGCTGGAACAGTGCGGCCTTGGTGTACTTCGAGACGTCCTCTGTGGTCTTGAAGGTACCGAAGGCGCCGCCGCCCTTGGCGTGCACGACGCGCTCCGGGACGCGCTCGCGGTTGAACTGCGCGAGCTTCTCGATCAGGTAGTGATCGGTCAGGATGATCGCGCCGTCGGCGCCGACGGACTTGGAGTGGGCGTCGGAAGTGACGGGAGCCCCGGACTGTGTCGTGGACACGGCGGGCGCAGAGATGATCTCAGTCATAGTTCTCCTTGGGTTGGGTTTCTTAGTTTCGTTCGGAGGGAAGCTGTTGGGTGCGCTGGCAGTCCTGGCAGATGCCCTGGTACAGCACATCCGCGATCTGGATGGTCATCGGCTTGGCGTCCGCGTTCCAGTGCGGGGTCAGGCAGGGCGCGTGGCCCACGGCGCATTCGACGTCCTCCACCCGGCCGCAGCTGATGCACACGGCATGGTGGTGGTTGTCCCCGACCCGCGTCTCGTACAGCGCGGGGGAGTGCGGGGGCTCAAAACGGCGCAGCATGTGCAGATCCGTGAGGTCCCCGAGGACCACGTAGACAGACTGGGCGGTCAGGTCCGGCAATTCCTGCCGGGCGGCGGCAAGGATTGCCTCTGCCGGCGAATGCGGGTGATGTTCGACGGCGGCCAGCACGGCCAGGCGCTGCTTGGTCACCCGGCGGCCGTGGGCACGCAGGGCGGCTGCCCATGCGTCGTGGGTACCCGAGGAATCCGTCATACCCCCATTCAAGCACTTATTATGACTGCCTCACAATAAGGCGTGGCTAATATTGTCCGGCCGTGTCACAGGGCAGTCCCGGTTCGCCACTAGAGTTGCCCGGTGGAGAAATTGCTGGCGGACATCACGCCGTTGCGTGAAAGTCCGGCCTTCCGCCGTCTGTGGCTTGGGTCCGCCGTCTCCGCCCTGGGCAGCCAACTGACCTTGGTGGCCGTCAGCCTGGAGGTCTACCGGCTGACCCAGGACAGCCTCTACGTGGGCCTGCTGAGCCTCTTCGCCCTCGTGCCGCTGGTCTTTGGCGGCCTCCTGGGCGGCTCGATCGCCGACGCCCATGACCGCCGCACCGTGGCCCTGCTGGGCTCGTCCGTCCTCTGGCTGACCACCGCCGCGCTGGCCCTCCAGGCGTGGCTGGAAGTGGGCAACGTGTGGCTGCTCTATGCGCTCGTGGCGGTGCAGAGCGGTGCCCAGGCCATCAACCAGCCGGCACGCAGCGCCATCATCCCGGTGCTGGTGCGCAAGGAGTTGCTGCCGGCCGCAAATGCCCTGAGCATGATGATTTTCGGGCTGACCATGACCGCCGGCCCGCTGCTGGCCGGCGTGCTCGTGGCATGGGTGGGGTTCGGCTGGACGTACACGATCGACGTCATCAGCTTTGCGTTTGCGTTCTGGGCCCTCCTGAAACTGCCTTCCATGCCGCCGGGCGAGCACGCCAGGCCGGCCGGGCTGCGTTCCGTGGTGGAGGGGTTCCGTTTCCTTGGCACCCGGCCCAACCTCCGCATGACGTTCGTGATCGATCTCGTGGCCATGATCTTTGCCCAGCCCCGGGCGCTCCTGCCGGCCGTCGGGGCGTTGATGATCGGTGGCGGTGAGGCCACGGTGGGGATCCTGTTGGCCTCGATGGCCGTGGGGGCGTTCCTGGCCGGCCTGTTCTCGGGGCCGCTGGGCGGCGTCCGCCGGCAGGGGGCCGCGGTGGTGTGGTCCGTGATGGGCTGGGGCGGCTCCGTGGCTGCCTTCGGCCTGGTGGTGGTCCTGGCCGGTCATTCCGGCGACGATGGCGTGGGCATGTGGCTGCTGCCCGCCGCCCTGTGCTGCGCGCTGGCCGGCATCGCGGATTCCGTGAGCGCAGTCTTCCGGACCACCATCCTGCAGGCCTCCACCCCCGACCATCTGCGCGGGCGTCTGCAGGGCGTCTTTGTGGTGGTCGTCGCCGGCGGACCCCGGATCGGGGACATGCTGGCCGGCGGCGCGACTAAACTTTTGAACGAGGGGTGGGTCCTGCTGCTCGGCGGCATGTTGTGCATCGCTGTGGCCTGGATATTGGCCCGCCAGCAGAGTGGATTCCTGCGCTACGACGCGCGGAACCCGGTGCCATAGCGGTTCGTTTTCCTTGGTAGGTCAGTGAATTACAGGGCATCAGCTTGCAGTACACGTATCAGGAGGACCAGTGCACAAGCATCACAACGGACTGAAGACCGCGGCGCTGTTCGGAGTGCTGTGGGCGGTCCTGCTGGGCCTGGGGGCGTTCATCGCCGCGGGGACCCGCAGTGCGGCGCCGATCTGGATCATGGCCCTGATCGGGGTCGGCACCACGGCCTACGGGTACTGGAACAGCGACAAGCTCGCCATCCGTGCCATGCAGGCCTATCCCGTCACGGAGGCCGAGGCGCCCCAGCTGTTCCATATCGTCCGGGAGCTGTCCGGCCGGGCCAACCAGCCGATGCCGCGCATCTATGTCTCGCCCACCATGGCGCCAAATGCCTTCGCCACCGGCCGGAACCCGCAGAACGCGGCAGTGTGCTGCACCGAGGGCATCATGCGGATGCTGGACGCCCGCGAACTGCGCGGCGTCCTGGGGCATGAACTGATGCACGTCTACAACCGGGACATCCTGACGGCGTCGGTGGCCGCCGCCGTCGCCGGCGTCATCACTTCGGTGGCGCAGATGATGTTGCTGTTCGGCGGCGGGGACCGCCGCAATGCGAACCCGTTCGCGGCGATCGCCATGGCCCTGCTTGCCCCGTTCGCCGCATCCCTGATCCAGATGGCCATCTCCCGTACACGGGAGTACGACGCCGACGAGGACGGCTCGTCGCTGACCGGAGATCCGCTGGCGCTCGCCTCCGCCCTGCGCAAGATCGAGCAGGGCGTGCAGCTGGCGCCGTTGCCGCAGGACCAGCGGCTGGTCAACGCCTCGCACATGATGATCGCCAACCCGTTCAAAGGCGGAGGCGTGGCCAAGATGTTCTCCACCCACCCGCCGATGGCCGAGCGGATCGGCCGGCTGGAGCGGATGGCCGGGCGGCCGCGCAGCTGAAGCAGGCCGCGGGTCTGGCGCCGCGCGAGTAGTTCCGCGACACGAAAAAGGGCTGGCGACACCGGTATTCCGGTGTCGCCAGCCCTTTTACACGTCGTGTTACACGTCGTGCGGAAATTTGCGCCGCGGACGGGCCGCTAGCTGCGGAAGTTCACGAACTGCAGGTCGGCCTCGTCGAAGCCCTTCAGCAGGTTCATGGTCTCCTGGAGATCATCGCGGGACTTCGAGGTCACCCGGAGCTCGTCGCCCTGGATCTGTGACTTGACGGACTTGGGGGCCTCGTCCCGGATCAGCTTGTTGATCTTCTTGGCGAGGTCCTGGGCGATGCCCTCCTTGATGGAGGCCTCGAGCCGGAATTCCTTGCCGGAGGCGTAGGGCTCGCCGGTGTCGAGAGACTTCAGCGAAATGCCGCGGCGGATGAGCTTGGACTGCAGCACATCGAGCACCGCAAGCACCCGCTCCTCGGAGTTGGCCTTCATCAGGATCTTCTCGCCGCTGAAATCGACCTCGGCGCCGACGCCCTTGAAGTCGTAGCGCTGGGCAATTTCCTTCTGCGCCTGGTTCAGCGCGTTGGCGACTTCCTGCTTGTCTACCTTGCTGACGACGTCGAACGTGGATTCGCCTGCCATGACTTTCCTCCTGATGGTTGCCGGGTGCCTGCGTGAGGCCGGGTTGTCTGCATTCCAGACTAGTACGGATGCCCCCGATGTGGCGGYCGGCCTTGCGTCCCGGGTTTCACAGTCCGCTCATAGCTCAATCACGGCGGGAACGAAGCCGGGCTGGCCAGAGTTGCAAGAGTTGGAACCGCTGCTGAAAGGCAAGAACATGCACCAAAAGGCCGTCCGCTACGTCAACCGCACCACCGCCGCCGCTGCCAGCACCCTGGCCGCGACGGCGAGCTCCGTAGCCGCCGCCGCGCTGGCGGCGTCCATCATCCTGAGCCCGGCCGCCGACGCATCAGTCCGCATGGACGGGGTCCACACGGACCTCGCCCGTGCCGTCGAGCTGAACCAGGTCACCGCCGAGCAGGCGGCACGATTCGAGGCAAGGCTGGCGGGGCGGATCCTCGGCGAGGCCTGAAATTCCGCGGATTCTGGCCCTATTTTGATCTGCTGAGGCGCCGATTCGATTCTTCGGCGGAAGTTCTGTAAAGTTGTCTTGCCCGCGGGTGCTGGAAGCGGAACGAACTGGAAACAGGCGTTCCGGGACTGGAAACCGCGAGTGATCTTCTTTTGAAGTTCGGCAGATTACCCGAGCGGCCAAAGGGGGCTGACTGTAAATCAGCTGGCAACGCCTACGGGGGTTCGAATCCCTCATCTGCCACCCTTGGAGAAGCCTCCGGAACCACTAGGTTCCGGAGGCTTTTTCTTTGTCCACGGCCCAACGGCCCGTCTCCACAGTGCAAAGGCCTGTCTCAGAGGCCCGGCTCAGTCGGCCTGGGGATTCGGAATGGTTACCGTGGTGCCGGCGGGCGGAATCCATTCGCCTCCGGTCAACAGGTTCAGGTTGGCTATCCGCAAGGCATAGAGCGGGACGCCGTAGCGGCTCGCGATGCCCGAGGGAGTGTCTCCGGCGCCCACCCTGTACAGGAGCCGCCCCTGCCCGTCCTGCCCGGTCACGCTGCCGCCGGCCCCTAACTGGGGCACGTCCACGCCCCTGAGGTCGATAATCTCTCCTGCGGCAACGGACTCCGCTTCGTTGAAGCTCCTGAGGATCTCCGGAGTCATCCGGAAGTGGGCGGCGATGCCCTCCCAGGTGTCGCCGTCGACGGCCGCGTAGCGCATCGGCAGGAGGGACCCGTTCACTTCGGTCGTCCCCCGCAGGCTTCCGGCCGCCGGGGACGTTGCGGGGGCGGACGCCGCAGGCCGGCCCGCCGGAACTCCGCCAGGGGCCTCTGCGCCGGAAGAACAGGCTGCCAACAGAATGGCGAGAGCCGCCGCGAGAACCGCGGCCAGGAGAACTGCGGCGGCGGGCCGGACCCGATGTGCACCGGAATCGAGATTCACCCTGTGTGTCCTGTCGATCGGGGCCTCCCCCCGAGGCCCGCTGCCGCCAATTATTCCATACGTTTTATGAAACCCGCTGTTCCGCCAGACTGTCCTGTCAGGCAGCGCCCCCGCATTCGGTATAGTGCCGGTCATGGACGACAAAGCAATCTTGCACACTTACCTGCGCACGCGGCGACAAGACCTCCTAGGGAAGCTCGAAGGCCTCGGCGAGTACGATGTGCGCCGGCCCCTCACGCCCACGGGAACCAGCCTGCTGGGACTGGTCAAGCACGTGGCCAGCGTCGAACTCGGCTACTTTGGCGAGGTCTTCGGCCGTCCCAGCGAGCTGAAGCTGCCGTGGTTTGCCGACGACGCGGAGCCGGACGCGGACATGTGGGCAGCCCCCGGCGAGACGCGCGAGCAGATCACTGAGCTGCACCGGCTCTCGGCGGCCCACAGCGACGCCACCATCGATGAACTCCCGCTCGACGCGCCCGGTGTGGTGCCCTGGTGGCCGGACGAGCGCAAGCACGTGACCCTGCAGCAGATCCTCGTGCACATGTGCGTGGAGACCGCCCACCACCTCGGGCACGCCGACATCCTGCGCGAACTCATCGACGGCAGCGCGGGCCAGCGTCCCGGGGACCCGAACCTTTCGCCGCGCACCGCCGAGGAATGGGCCGTGCACCGGGCCCGCATCGAGGCGGCCGCCGTCGCTGCCGAAGCAGGGGCGGCAGGCCGTTAGTACGGCGGCGGGTACAGGCCGCTAGTGGACAGCCAGTGGCAGCCAACAGCATCCGGCGGCCTCTGCCGGCCGCTTTGCCGGCGTCGCCCGCATGGAGCGGATGATCACGGCGCTGGCCGCGGACAGCTAACCGTCCGCCGGGTCCGGGCCGCCGGGTTGTCCTTCCCGCAACTGGCCTTCCCGCAACTGGCCTTCCAGCAGCTGGTCCGTGGCGGGATCGGGCAGGCCATCGAAGTAGCGGTCCAGGACGACGCGGAACACGGGTTCGCCGGGCGCGGCCCGCTGGAACAGCGTCATGGAGGAGTGCAGCTTCCGGGTGTCGATGCCGCCGAAAATTTGCACCGCGGACCGCCCCTGAAGTTCGGCCACTGCGGCGGCGGCCTCCCGCAGCCGCGGGCCAAGGACGCCGTGCCGGCAGTATGCCCGGGCCTCGGCCAGGGAGGAGATGGCGTACTTCCGGGCGGTTTCGCTGCGGCCCAGGCCCGCGAGCTGGGGGAAAACGAACCACATCCAGTGACTCCTCTTCATGCCTGACCGCAACTCCGCCAGGGCGTGCCCGTAGGTTCCGCCGGCGTCCTGGGCCGCCACGAACCGTTCAAGATCGTAAGGGTCTTCCATGCCCGCTAGGCTACGGCCCCCCGGTGCCGGAGTGATAGCGCGGCGACAGGCCGCCCGCGGGCGAAGGGGTCATTCGGCCGGGGCTGGATTGCCGGTCCCGGGCGTATCGTGTCCCCCATGGCGAATGTCTTGGAGATGGTCGGCGTTGTGAAGCGGTTCGGGCCCGTGGTTGCCTTGAATGGGTTGGATTTTTCAGTCGAGGCGGGCGAGGTCCACGGCTTCCTCGGACCGAACGGCTCCGGCAAATCGACCACGATTCGCCTGCTGCTGGGCATGCTTCGCGCCAATGCTGGCTCCATCCGGGTGCTGGGCCTTGACCCGTGGCGCGACGTCGCGAGCCTCCACCGGCGCCTGGCCTACGTCCCCGGGGATGTGGCGTTGTGGCCCAACCTGACCGGCGGAGAAGTGATCGACCTCCTCGGCCGGCTCCAGGGCGGCCAGGACCTGGCCCGGCGGGCCCAGCTGTTGGAGCTCTTCGACCTCGATCCGACCAAGAAGTCCCGGGCCTACTCCAAAGGCAACCGGCAGAAAGTGGCCCTGGTCGCTGCCTTGGCCACCGACGCTGAGCTGTTCCTGCTGGACGAGCCCACCAGCGGACTGGACCCCCTGATGGAAGAGGCCTTCCGCGGCTGTATCCGGGAACTGCGGAACCAGGGCCGCACGGTACTGCTCAGCAGCCATATCCTCAGCGAGGCCGAGGCACTTTCGGACCGCGTGAGCATCATCCGTGAGGGCCGGGTGGTGGAGACGGGGCGGCTTGATGAACTCAGGCACCTGACCCGTACTTCCGTCACTGCCGATGTCGCGGTGGTACCGGCGGGCTTGGATGCCCTGCCAGGCGTTCACGACGTCGTCGTCAGGAACCACCGCGTCAGCGCCCAAGTGGAACCGTCCGGCCTGGCCCCGCTCATGCGGGCGCTGACCGACGCGGGACTCGTCGCGCTGACCAGCCAGCCGCCCACTTTGGAGGATCTCTTCCTCCGCCACTATGGCGCGGCGGTGCCCGTGGCCGCGGCCGGGTCGAGCAGCGGACGCACCGCCGATGCGTGAAACGTTGGCGGGGACCGGAGTCCTGATCAGGCTCGGGCTCCGCCGCGACCGATGGCTGTTGCCGGCGTGGATCGCCGGATTCGCCGCGACAACGTATTCAACCGCGGTGGCCGGCGCCGAGCTCTACCCCGATGTGGGGAGCCGGGTCGAGGCCGCGACGGCCCTGAATGCCACGGCCTCGCTCGTGGCCCTCTTCGGCAGGGTCTACGACCCCACGTCCCTCGGTGCCCTGTCCCTCATCAAGTACACGGCGTTCATGGCTGCTATCCTCGCCGTCCTGATGGTGTTCATCACCGTCCGACATACCCGCAGCGACGAAGAGTCCGGGCGGCTCGAGCTCCTGGGCGGCGGCCGGATGGGCCGCGACGCGCCGCTCGCGGCCGCCCTCACCATCAGCTTCGGAGCCAGCATTGTCCTGGGGCTGGTCACGGCGGTGTCTTTGGCCGCCGGCGGACTTCCGGCCGCCGGCTCGATTGCGTTCGGACTGGGCTGGGCTGCCACCGGCATGGCGTTCAGCGCCGTGGCCGGGGTCACCGCCCAGCTGACGACCAGCGCACGGGCGGCTACGGGAATGAGCCTCGGCGTCGTTGCCGTGACCTATGCGCTGCGGGCGGTGGGGGACCTCGCCGAACCGGGGCCCTCCGCGCTGTCCTGGCTTTCGCCGATCGGCTGGAATCAGCAGATCCGGGCCTTCGCCGGGGACCAGTGGTGGGTGCTCGCCCTGCCACTGGCGCTGTGCGCCTTACTCGTGCCCGTGGCCCTGGCACTCCGCGCCCGTCGGGACCTCGGCTCCGGCCTGCGCCAGGAGCGCCCCGGCCCGGCTCGCGGCTCGCTCCGCGGGGTCGGGGACCTCGCTGTGCGGCTCCAGTTCCGGCTGCTGGCGGCCTGGGCGGTCGCCTTCGTGGTGTTCGGCGTGGTGATCGGGTCGCTGGCCGGCAACGTCACGGACTTGTTGAGTTCGCCCAACGCGCAGGACCTGATCATGATGCTGGGCGGAACCCAGGCCATGACGGACGCCTTCATTGCAGCGGAGATCAGCATCATGGGACTGCTGGCCGCTGCCTACGGACTGTCCGCGGCCAGCCGGCTCCGTGACGAGGAGACCGACGGCCACGTCGAGGCACTGCTGGGCACCGCCACCACCCGGCCGCGGTGGGCGACCAGCCATTTCGCCCTGGCCCTGGCCGGCGTCGCCGTGCTCATGCTGCTGGCGGGAGTGTCGGTCGGGGCCGGCGCAGCCACCGTCCTGGCCGATGCCAACCAACTCGGCCGCGTCACACTGGCCGCTGCCGCCCAGATCCCCGCGGCCTGGGTCATGACCGCGGCGGTGCTGGCGGTGTTCGGCTGGGCGCCCCGGCTCACCGGGACGGTCTGGGCCCTGCTGCTGCTCTTCGTCGCGCTTGGTGAGTTTGGCGTGCTGTGGAATGCCCCGGAGTGGCTGATGGAGCTCTCCCCGTTCCGGCACTCGCCGCTGCTGCCCCTGGATTCCGGCGCCGTCGGGCCGTTGCTCGGACTTACGGTGACTGCCGCGGCGCTCGCCGCGCTGGGGTACGCCGGCTGGCGCCGCCGGGATCTGGCCCCGTGAGCGGGCCAGAACAGCCACTACTCGCCAATAGGGGGCAGCGGTAATATCAGATTCGAGAGTTCTTGGCGCATTCCGGCACTGACGGGACGCCACTCTCGGGCCGGGTCGGAGGGCGGGATGCAGGACGCATACGGGCTATATACCCCGACCACGCTGGTGGAAATCGGGCTTCTGCTGGCGACATTTATCCTCTGCTCCCTGATTGGCACTGAGCGGCAGGTCCGGCAAAAGGTCGCTGGCTACCGCACCCACGTCCTGGTCGGGCTCGGATCGTGCACGTTCACCCTGATCTCCGCCTACGGCTTCGCCGCCGCGCTGGCGCCCGGGGCCACCATGGACCCGTCCCGTATTGCAGCCCAAATCGTCAGCGGCATCGGCTTCCTCGGTGCCGGGGTTATTTTCAAGGGACGGAACGTGGTCCGCGGCCTGACGACGGCCGCCAGCATTTGGGTTTCTGCCGCCGTCGGCATGGCGTGCGGGGCCGGAATGCTGTCCCTGGCTGTTTCGCTGACGGCTTTCCACCTCATCACGTTGTACGTCGTTTCTCCCGTGATCAGGAAGATCCCGACCCCCGACGCCCACCGGGTCCTGCACCTGGGCTATGACGACAACCGGGGCGTGCTGCGGCAAGTGTTGGAGATCGCCACGAATATGGGGTTCAGCTCGTCGATCCTGAGCATCAATAAGGCGGGCGATGAACAAAAGCCGATCGTCCTCATGGACATCCGCTTCCATGGTCATCTTCCGCTGCGGGAACTCGTCCCCTACCTCCTGGATGTGCCCGGCGTGCAGAGTGTGACCGTTCGCGGCACCGATCCGAACGAGGACGACGACGATCCCAGCGCCTGAGAACCCCAGCAAGCACGCCGCCGAGACTCCCGTGACTGGCGCACGCTGATTGAAGCCGTTCGGGATGACCGTTAGAGTCTGCGGATGACCGAGAACAGCGTCGCTTTGACGGATACCGTGTGCGTGCGGGTGCTGCGCAGGTCCGACGCCGGGCCCCTGGCCGACGCCTACCGGCGGAACCGGGAGCACCTGGCGCCCTGGGAACCGCTGCGGTTTGAGGAATTCTTCACCGCAGAGGGACAGGCCGCCAGCATTGAATCCAAGCTCGGGTTGTTCATCGCGGGAACGGACGTGCCCTGGGTCCTCGTGGAAGGCTCCCGCATCATCGGGGTGATCAACCTCAGCGGGATTGTCCGGGGACCATTCCTCAGCGCCCACCTCGGCTACTGGGTGGACAAGGACATGACGGGGCGGGGAATTGGCTCGGCCGCGGTGGAGTTCGCCCTGCAGACCGCGCGCAACGAACTGGGGCTGCACCGGCTGCAGGCCTCAACCCTCCCGCACAACGCCGCGTCCCAGCGGATCCTGAAGCGCGCTGGCTTTGAGGAGATCGGCCTGGCAGCCCAGTACCTTCGGATTGCCGGATCCTGGCAGGACCACATCCTGTTCCAGCGGATACTGTTCTGATGGCTGATATTCCGGTTGCACCCGGTCCGGCTGGACCAGGTCCCGATTCACCAGTCCGGGCCGACGTGGACGCCATAGCGGCGGAGGGACTGAGCCGCGGCTGGACGGAATTATTTCCAGACAAGTATCCGCACGCAGGCGGCCCCGCCCACTTCGCCGCCTACCTCGTGAATGCGGACGGCTACGAAGTGGAGCTGATTGCTGCGGGCTGATGGCGCCGGTGCCCTACGGATTGGTTGTCGGAGGTGCCTGCTCGGCCTTCAGTTCCTCGCCGTGGGCGATGATCGCGTAGATGATCAGCACGTCCATGGCGATGACGATGACGGACCACCACGGCTGCTGCGGAATGAGCATCAGTTGAACAACCGCACTGAAGCCGGCAACGACGACGCCAACGACTCGAGCCCACGTAGCGCCGGCGAAGAGCGCGACGGCGGTGAGGATCAAGAGCACCCCGAGGGCGACATTCCACCAGCCCCACCCCTTCGCATCGAAGAGGAACAGGGTTCCCGGGGTCGACAAATAGTAGGTGTCGGGTCCGGTGAGCGCGACGAGGCCTTGAAGGCCGCTGAAAACGCCGTTGATGATCAGAATGACTCCGGCGAAACGGACCCAACCGGTCCAGCCGGTCGCAGTGACAGGGTGATGGGCAGTACTCATAGTGTCGACCGCTTTCCGTTGAATGCTCTGCCGTCGGCCTCATGGTCGGCGCAGTCGTGGGGTGAAGCTAGTACCGATTCCGATTATGTTCCTCGCAGTCCGGGCCGGTCAATCGCTACAGGTCCTCGGAGCTGCCCGCGCCGGGCTCATTGCGATTGCCGTGGATCCGGGTACGTTGAACCATGACCATCCTGCTTGTTGGCGGCGGCCCGGACACCGTAACCGCAGCTGCCGTCTTCGACCGCTTCGTCAGGGAACTCCGGCACCGGGCCTCCGGCAGGGTTCCGCGCGTCGCTGTGGTTCTCTTTGACCATGAGGGCAGCTCGGAATATTTCCTGCCTGCCTATGTGGATCCGCTGCAGTCCCGGACAGCCTGCGAGGTCGTCCCGGTCCTCCTCGGCTCCAACCGGGGCGCGGACCCTGCCGCGTTCGACGACGTCGACGGCATCGTCGTCGGGGGCGGGCCGACGCCGGGCTACCTGGAAGGCTTGCTGCCGTCCGCGCAGCCCATCCGCAGACTGGTCTCCGACGGTGTGCCGTATATGGGGTTCTCAGCCGGCGCGATGGTGGCGCCGGTGCGGGCAATCGTGGGCGGCTACCGGATCCGCGGCCCCGAGGTCTGCCCGGCGGATTGGTCGGAGGGGCTGGAAGAAGTGGAGATCCGCGACGGGCTGGGCCTGGTGCCTTTCGCCGTCGACGTGCACGCCGCCCAGGCGGGAACCCTCGGCCGGGCCGTTGGGGCGGTCGCAAAAGGCCTTGTGGACCGCGCGGTCGCCGTGGATGAGAACACTGCCCTGGTCCTGCACCACGCGGACCTGGAGGAGCTGGACGTGATCGGCACCGGGAACTGCTGGACGATTCGCGGCGTTGGCACCAAGGCCACCGTCTCGGTTCTGTCGGCGCACAGCTGATATGAGTTGAGTCTGTCCTTCACAAACACCTCCGGAGATGTCAGGACGGGATGTATCAGATTCCTTTGAGGACCTGAGGTTGATCCGCGGGATCCTCC
>NZ_JBFTZW010000070.1:0-16260 GCF_056406555.1 Arthrobacter sp. P1_B4 | reverse complement strand
TCATTGACGTCCGCTCGGCCGCTGAGTTCGAGTCCGTGCACATTCGCGGGTCATACAACGTGCCGCTGCCGCTGCTGTCCGAACACACCGATGAGCTTGCCGCCCGTCTGGGTAGCCGCGTCGTCCTCGTTTGCCAGTCAGGGGCCCGCGCTGAACAGGCGCGGCAGCGCCTCGGCAGTTCCGGCATCAATACGGCCTACGTCCTGACCGGCGGCGTCCCCGGCTTCGCAGCGGCCGGGGGTGACGTGGTCAAGGGCAAGGAACGCTGGGACCTGGAGCGGCAGGTCCGTCTCGCCGCCGGGTCGCTGGTGGTCCTCGGCCTGGCTGGCGGCAAGTTCGTCTCCCCCAGGATCCGGACGCTTGCCGGCGTCATCGGCGCTGGCCTGACCTTTTCCGCGGCGACCAACACCTGCGCCATGGGCCGGGCCATCTCGGCCTTGCCGTGGAACAAGTCCGCCACGGAGCCCACGCGCGAAACCGCCATCATGAACCTCCCGGTTGTTCCGGCTGAGCAGACTCCGGCAGCATGATCGCGGCCCTGTCTCTGGGGCTCGTCGTCGGCATCGTTCTCGGTGTGGTGGGTGGCGGCGGGTCGATCATCGCCGTTCCCGCCCTGGTCTACGGCGTGGGCATGAGCCCCGCGGAGGCCATTCCCACCTCCCTGCTCGTGGTGGGCATCTCGTCCCTGGCGGCACTGGTGCCCAGGCTCCGTGAAGGCATCAACTGGCCAGTGGTCCTGATTGTCGGTGCCGCGGGCATCCCTGCCGCTTGGGCCGGAACCGCTCTGGGCCGCCTGCTCGATCCGAACATCCTGATGCTCGCCTTCGCTGGCATCATGGTGATCGCGGGGATCCGGATGCTCGCGCGGACCAAGGAAACCGACGGTTCCTGCAGCAACGGGCCCACCAGGGCTTTCCGCACCTGCGCCCCAAAGGCCGTCGGGGTTGGCCTCCTGGTCGGGTTCCTCACAGGGCTGCTGGGTGTGGGCGGAGGGTTCCTGATCACCCCGGCTCTCACACTGTCCCTGGGGCTGCGCATGAAACAGGCAGTCGGTTCCTCCCTGGCCATCATTGTGATCAATTCGACGGCGGGCTTCGGGGCCCACGCCGCAGGTTTCACGATCGAGTGGCCCACGGTCCTGGGCTTCGCGGTCCCGGCCATCCTTGGATCCCTCTTTGCTGCCCGACTTGCCCGCCGGCTGCAGGACAAGCACATCCGGGTCTCCTTCGCGATGCTCATCTTTGTCGTAGCGGCATGGGTCACAACGAGCACCGTCACCGCCTGACCCGCCAACCCCCAACCCTGCCGCTGGAGAAGCTCCAGCGGCACTCCTAACGCCCTACCGAAAACCTGGCACAGCCGGCACGCAGGATCAGATACCAAACTTCCCCCACGAAGGAGAGCACCAATGCTTATCGAGCGCATTTACGATGAAGACCTCGCCCAGGCCAGCTACCTGATTGGCTGCCAGGCCAAGGGTGAGGCTGTTGTTGTGGACGGCCGCCGGGACATCGCGGTCTACCAGGAACTGGCCGAGAAGAACGGCATGAAGATTGTGGCCGTCACCGAAACCCACATTCACGCCGACTACCTCTCCGGCACCCGCGAGCTGGCCGCCGCCACCGGCGCCACGATCTACGTCTCCGGCGAAGGTGGCCCGGACTGGCAATACGAATTCGACGGCGAACGGCTCTACGACGGCGACAGGATCGCACTCGGCAACATCACCATCCAGGCTCTGCATACCCCGGGCCACACCCCGGAGCACCTGTCCTTCCTGGTGACTGACGGCGCCTTCAGCGACCAGCCCGGCTACCTGCTCTCCGGCGACTTCGTCTTCTCCGGTGACCTGGGGCGCCCGGACCTGCTGGACGAAGCGGCCGGCGGCGTGGACACACGGTTTGAGGGTGCCAGGCAGCTCTTCGCCAGCCTGCGGGACAAACTCCTGCCCCTGCCCGACTACGTCCAGGTCCACCCGGCCCACGGCGCCGGCAGCGCCTGCGGCAAGGCCCTGGGCGCCATCCCCTCCACCACCGTCGGTTACGAACGGCTCTACGCCTGGTGGGGCCCGTACCTCGCCGCGAACGACGAGCAGGGGTTCGTCAATGAGCTTCTCGACGGCCAGCCGGACGCCCACGCCTACTTCGGGCGGATGAAGCGCGAAAACCGTATCGGCCCGGCAATCTTGAGGGAACGTGCCCCGCTGCAGGAGCTGGACATCGCCGCCGTGGCCAGGGATCTGGCTGCGGACAAGGCAACCTTCATAGACACCCGCTCCAACACCGAGGTCCACGAGGGCACCGTCACCGGCTCCCTGAACATCCCCGCCGGCAAGTCAGTGGCCAGCTACGGCGCCTGGGTCGTGAACCCGGAAACCGACACGAACCCGTTGGTTCTGCTGGCCGCCGGGCCGGAGCAGGCCCAAGAGATGTGGGATCACTTGGTCCGCGTCGGCATCGACAACATCGCCGGCTACGTCACCAGCTTCGAAGGCCTGCCAACCTCTACCCCGCGGCTGATCCAGCCTGCCGATCTGGCCGACTTTGACGCTGCGATGGTGCTGGACGTCCGCAACCGCACCGAGCACCTGGCCGGACACATCCCCGGATCCCACCAGCTCAGCGGCGGCCGCGTCATGTGGCACCTCGACGAACTCCCGGCCGGAGGCACTATCGTGACCTACTGCCAAAGCGGCATCCGCAACTCCGTCGCGGCCAGCGCCCTGCGCCGCGCCGGGTACGACATCGTTGAACTCGACGGCAGCTACGCGGCCTGGGCCGCCCACCGGCCGTCCGTGGCCTCATCCCGCTGACCCTGGGAAGGGACGTCCGTCGCCACGCCGGCCAGAGGCACGCGAAGCCAACGGAGACCGCCGCCGGACGGCGTCGAAGGCTCCCGGGCGGGAAGGCCTTCGGACTCTACCGGGCAGCCGAGGTCGGCCAAAGAATCGGAATAGCAATGGTCTGAGGCGAAAGGGCACCGGTCTTGATGTGGGGCTACGGCATGAATATGGCCTGGATGTGGATGTGGGGCATACTCCTGCTCATCGGCATAGCGCTGCTGGTACTGGTCGCCGTGCGCATGTTTGCCGCAGGCGGCACTCACGGCGGGATGCAGGGACCGCAGGGTCCCTACCCCGGCAGGAGCCGGGCCCGGCAGATCCTCGATGAACGCTTTGCCCGGGGTGAACTGACGGCGGAGCAATACCGCGAGCAGCTAAAGGTTCTCGGCGAGGACCAATAGTGCTCCCAATGAGCCGCCGGAACGCGCTCCTGCTGGGCGGCCTCGGCACGGCAGCCATAGCCGCCGGCGGAGCCGGGCTCTGGTGGACGGGCAGTTCCCGGTTCTCGACCGTCGCGGGCGGAGACTTCACCGACCCGAAGCAGCTGCGCAGCAGCAACGGACGGTTGCAGGTCCGGCTCGAAGCGTCCGCTGGCTCAGTGCAGCTCGGCGGCCAGCAGGCCTCGGCGCTTGGCTACAACGGCGGAATCCCCGGCCCAACCCTGCGTTTGAGGAGTGGGGACGTGTTCGCCGTCGAACTGGTCAACGGCATGGACGTCCCGACAAACCTTCACGTCCACGGACTCCACGTTTCACCCCAGGGCAACGGAGACAACGTTTTCAACGTCGTCGAGCCCGGCCACTCGTTCCGCTACGAGTACCGGCTCCCTGCGGACCACCCGCCCGGCGTGTACTGGTACCACCCCCATCATCACGGCATGGTCGCCGATCAGATTTTCGCCGGCCTGTTCGGTGCGATCATCGTCGAGGACGCACAGCCCGTGGACGTCAGCCGCGAGCGGGTGATGGTCGTCTCTGACATCACCCTGGACGGCTCCGGAACCGTCGCCGGCCCCTCGCCCATGGACCGGATGCTCGGCCGGGAAGGTGAACTTGTCCTGGTGAACGGACAAAGCAACCCGAAACTTTCCGCCCGGCCGGGCGAGCGTGAGCGGTGGCGGATCGTGAACACGTGCGTGGCCCGCTACCTGCAGCTGCGCCTGGACGGGCAGCAGATGCAGCTCCTCGGCATGGATTCCGGCCGCTTCCCCACACCCCGGAACGCGGACGAGGTGCTGCTGGCGCCGGGCAACCGTGCAGATGTCCTGGTCACAGCTGTCGAGGGCGACGCCACTCTCAGTGCCGTCTACTACAACCGTGGCAGCATGGCCGGCATGACGGGACCGGCAGGGCCAGCCCCCAACGGCGCCCAGGGCACAGGGGATCTCGTGCTGGCGACCCTCTCGGTCTCCGGCGCCCCGGCCGAACCTCCTCCGGCGGTGCCGGCCCGGCCCGCAGCGGCAGACCTGAGGACCGCGGCCGTTGCCGCCCGCAGGCAGCTGACCTTCGCCGTCGGCGGCATGGGCATGGGCATGGGAATGGGAATGAGTTTCACCATCAACGGCCGTGAATTCAACGCAAGCCGGACGGACACCACTGTGGCCGCGCAGACGGTGGAGGAGTGGACCCTGATGAATCCCAGCCCGATGGACCATCCCTTCCACCTGCACGTCTGGCCGATGCAGATCATCGAGGAACAGAGCCAGGCGCCGGGCCAGCCCGTCTGGCGTGACGTCATCAACATACCCGCCAACGGGCAGGTGCGGGTCCGGATCCACTTCAAGGATTTCACCGGCCGCTCCGTGTACCACTGCCACATCCAGGACCACGAGGACCAAGGAATGATGGGCGTCATCGAAGTCCGCTAGCCACCGGGAGCAAGTATCCCGACGACGGCCCGGCCAATGCCCAGCCTGTAGCCTTGACCTGGCTACCATCCAACACTTCCAACCGGAGGGAGAATGCCATGGCCGCAGCTTTCATGAGCCATGCCGCAACCGCCCTTCGCCGCGGCTTCCTGCTAGCGGGCCTGCTGGCTGTCGTGGCTGGATTCCTCGGGATGCACGTCATGACCGGAATGCATGGCGCTCATGCCATGACCGCGGTGACATCCTCCGCGGAAGCCGCGGGGTCATCTTCCCGGCCGGAGACCGGCCTCGCACCTCATCCGGCCGCCCATGCCCTGCAAGAGCGCACTATGGGCCATGACTCCTTGGCTCCGCGCCCTGCGACCCCAGCCGGTCCCGACCTGACGGCCGACAGCCGGGCCGCTGCCCCCGCGGTGTCGTGCGTATGCCAATCGAACTGCGCCGACGCTGCGTCAATGCACTCGGCCTGTGTGCCCTCGGCGGCAATGACGTCCCTGGCCGCGCCCCCACCTGGCATGGCGCCGGCCTCGATGCACAACCCGGACACGCACGGCGACGCCGCCGTCAGGGCCTACTGCTGTCTCCCCGCAAGTCCTTCGCCGGGCGATCTGTCCATCAGCCGGACGTAAGACGGGATCGCGCCGTGTCGTTGTCCGGCGTCCCCACTTACCCGACACGCTCCATCCCGTTCTTCCAGCGGCGCGGGCGTGTCATCCGCAGGCGTGCCACAACGCTGATTGATGATTGAAGGACCTGACCCCATGAAGAAAACCCTGACCATTTCTGCCACAATTTCTGCCTTCGGCATTTCCGCCGCCATCGCCCTTGCCGGCTGCGCCGGCACCTCCGGAAGCACACCCGCCGGCACCATGCCGGGCATGGGCAGCGGCGGCATGGGCACGTCGTCCAGCTCGGCGCCCGCAACCGCGGACCACAACGCGGCAGACACCATGTTCACCCAAGGGATGATCCCGCACCACGCCCAGGCCGTGGAAATGAGCGACATGATGCTCAGGAAGCAGGGCATGGACGCGCGGATCACCGCGCTCGCCACAAAGATCAAGGCCGCACAGGCACCCGAAATCGCGCAGATGACGGGCTGGCTCAAGACCTGGAACGAACCCGCCCAGATGGCGTCCGGCCATGGCATGGGTGACGGGGTGATGGGCGACGACGACCTGAAGAAGCTCGATGCCGCCCAGGGCGCCGACGCGGCCAAGTTGTTCCTGGCCCAGATGATCGTCCACCACGAGGGCGCGGTGATGATGGCCAAGACTGAAAGCAGCCAAGGCAAGAACCCTGACGCCCTCAGCCTCAGCAAGGCAATCGTGAGCGCCCAGGAAGCTGAAATCCAGGAAATGAAGGACCTGCTGGCCAGCCTCTAGCAGCGTCCCGGCCCCGGTCCGCCTTCGGACCGGGGCCGTCAACTGGGCGGCCCCGGCCGACGTAGTCCAAAGCATCGGCCGACGGCGGTGCTGCTTTGGCCTCGTACCTGGGTGCCGCACCGGCTGCAGCGACGGGCCGGGATGCCCGGCGGAACGAAAGCACCTACACTGCTGGAATGCCTATCATTCCGGATTCCAAGGACTGGACTTGGGTCCTGTCGCAGCCCTGCCCCGAGTGCGGTTTCGATGTCTCCACCGCGACCCCGGCCACGGTGCCGGGGATCGTCATCAGCATGCTCCCGCGGTGGCGTGCAGCCCTCCGACGGCCGGACGCGACGGAACGGCCCAACGAGGCCACGTGGTCCGTCCTCGAGTATGGCTGCCACGTCCGGGACGTCTTCACACTTTTCGATCACCGCCTGTCCCTCATGTTGTCCGAGGACGATGCCCGGTTCGATGACTGGGACCAGGACAAGACGGCAATCGAGCAGGACTACGCCAACGCCGATCCAGCCCAGGTCGGCGTCGAGCTGACGGCGGAGGGCGAGCAGATTGCCGCGTCCTTCGCACGGGTAAAGGAGGAGGATTGGGTCCGCTTGGGGACCCGGAGCAACGGCTCAGTGTTCACTGTCCTGACCTTCGCGCAGTATTTCCTGCACGACGTCGTCCACCACCTCCACGACGTGGACGGCTAACGCGAAGAACTGGCGCGCGGACGGCAGCCACGCGGACCGCCGGCGGGAAGCCGCAGGGTCTGCGGTTCCCTGAGGCGGCCCCTACGGCACGGCCGGCTGAAGCTCCTTGTCCCACGCCATGCTCCGGTTGACGGCCACATAGCCCATCTTGATGTAGAGCGCGAGGGCCCCGGTCGGGTTCTCCGAGTCGACATCCAGCGAGGCCACGTCCATGCCCGCGGCGGCGAAKCGGCGCATGGCATCGGCCAAGAGCACCTGCGCGATGCCCCGGCCACGRTACTCCCGCCGGACGCCAAGGAGCTCCGTGTAGCCTTCGCGGAAGCCGCGGGTCAGGGCGGCCTCGACGTCGTGGGTGGCCAACTGGTACCCGGCCACCGTACCGGTAGAACGGTCCAGCACGACGCCGCTCAGGTCCGGCCGGGCCTGCGGATCATTCACCACAAAGCCCCAACCCTCGTGGTCGCGGGGCTCGCTGCCCCAGTGGTCCCGGAATGCCGCGTTGTGCGCCAGCCGCACCGGTTCATGCAGCTCCGGCCCAAAAGTGACGAGCTCCAGTCCGGGGTCCAGGGAGGATTCAGGCACAGCCTGGGTCAGTGGCCGGTGCATCTCGTTGTAATAGCGGACAATGCCGTAGCCGGAACCGGCGAACAAGGCGGCCTGGTGCTGGTGCTGCTGCTCGGTATGGAGCCGCAGTCTCGGGCGCGGGACGCCCCCGGCGCCGCCCGCATCGCCGTCGCCGGCATCGCCGGCCGCCCGAGCTGTCCCGGCATCCCCAACCGTGCCGGCAGGCCCTGCGTCCTCGGCAAAGCGGTCCCTGGTCCGCTGTTCCATCCAACCCAGCAGCGAGGTGCCGATCCCGCTCCCCTGCCACTCCGGGTCAACGCAGCCGGAGCCGTTCGCCTTGTCACCGTCGCGGTTCTTGGTGATCCGGCCGTAGGCCCGGGCAACGCCCTCCGGATCGAAGCCGATGATGGTGTTCGCCGTTACCGGGTTATTTTTGGACTCCAGGATCTGTTCCAGGTCCGCCTGGCGCTCGAACCAGACGGGTTCCTCGACGGCGGCCGTGCGGGCAATCAGGCCGGCCCACGCGTCGAGGTCGCGGCGCTCCGCCGGCCGCCAGGACAGCCGGGGATCGAGTGCGGGCCGGGGGTGGAGCTCGCCGTTGCGGTTCATGGCAACAGGCTAATAGGCGGGTTACCCGCGCGCCAGCACGGCCGCCGTCGCCGGACCCTCGCCCGCGGCGCCCGTGGCGGCAGCCGCGGCTGCGGCGTCCAGGTCCAGTCTGGTGTCCGCGGCGTCGATATCGTCCGGGTTGTGGGTGACCAGGACAACGGTCCGGTCGCGGAGCCCGTCGCGCAATTCGGCGAGCATGAGCCTGCCTGACTCCGCATCGAGGTGCGCCGTCGGTTCATCGAGCAGGATGACGTCGGCCCCGGTCATGAGCGTGCGCGCAACGGCCAGGCGCGTACGCTCTCCGCCGCTGAGGAAGGCCCCGCCCGGGCCGATCCGGGTGTCCAGGCCGTCCTCAAGCCGGGCCAGCATCGGGCCGAGTCCGACCGCGTCGAGGGAAGCCCGCAGCTGCTCGTCCCCGTTGGCCACCACGGCGCCGCCGGGTCCACGCTGCGCACTGGCCGTACCGGCGGGAGCTGGCTCCGGCCGCGCCAGGAGAAGGTTGCCGCGGATGGTCGAGTCGAACAGGTGTGCCTCCTGCGGGCACCAGGCGGCGCGTCCGCTCAGGTACAGGTGGCCGCCGGCCGCCGGCAGGAACCCCAGGACCGTGGCCAGGAGGGTCGACTTGCCGGAGCCGGAGGCGCCGGTGACGGCCAGCCAGCGCCCGGGGCCGGCCTCGGCCGTGAGTCCGCTGAAGACATTTCCGCCGCCAGGCCACGCGGCAGCGAGGTCCACGAGTTCAATCCCCGGCCGGCCGCCGGGCCGCGAAGCCACGGGCACCAGTCCGCCCGTTGCGGCGCCGCCGTCCGCGTCACTGTTCGCCCCCGCCTCCAGGACTCCTGCCGCGCTGATCCGCCGCATCACGGCGCGGAGCGCGGGATACTGCCGCACGGCCGTGGTGATGGCCGCGTAAGGGTCCACCAGGGCCAGCTGCACGAGGACGACGACGGCAACAGTCTCCGGTTCGACCACGCCGCTCAGGGCGAGCGGGGCGGCCAGCACGGCGCTGGCCAGGGCGGCCACGGCACAGGCCAGGACGGTCAGGGCCTGGCCGAGACCCTCCGCCCATGCCGACCGCTGTGAGGCTGCCGTCGCGGCCCGGTCCGCCCGGCCAATCGCAGCGAGCACGGGGGCGCTGACGCCGTTCGCGTGCAGTTCTGCGCGGGCGTCCAGGGCAGCGGCAACGTGTCGGAGCACACCGGAGCGGAGGTTTTGTTCGGTGCCGGCGGACATGCGGTCGGCGGCCAACGCCAGGGCGGGGGCAACGACAATGCTCAGCAGCGCTGCCGCGGCCACGGCAGGCAGCGCAGCGGGAAGCAGCAGCCCGATTCCGGCCACTGCGGCCGCGGCGACAGCGATGGCGGTCACGGGCGGCAGCACGACGCGGGGCAAAAGTTCGCGGACCGTGTCGACGTCGTCCACCACCGTGCCGAGTACGTTGCCGCCCTGCAGGAGCCGGCGCAGGGACAGCGCACGGCGGCTCAGCGACTCCCAGAGCCGGCCCCGGAGCCGGGTCAAGGCGGCGAACACGGCATCGTGCAGCAGCAAACGCTCGGAGTACCGCAGGCACGCCCGGCCGACGCCGAAAAACCTCACGCCGACGATCGCGGTGAGCAGGTACAGGATGGGAGGCTGTTCACTGGCCCGGATGATGAGCCAGCCGGACAGCCCCGCGAGGGCGACGGCGAACAGGGCCGCCAACGTGCCTACGGCTCCGGCGGCGGCGAACCGGCCCTTGACCGGGGCCAGCAGGCGACGCAGCTGGGCAGGGACCGAACCGGACGGGCCGGCCGCGCCGGAGCCGGAGCCGGAGACGGAGCCGATTGAGCTGGCCGAACCGGYGGCCGCGGCAGGAGCGGTGCCGGTTTCGGGGCGGCCCGGAGCCGGATCCGGGGTCGGGCTTGGGGCCGGGCCCTGGCTGTGGCCCGGCGCCGCGGCGTCCACGAGGAAGGGCGCCCGGATAGCCGCCGCCCGCACGCCCGGCTCTCCCCCGGCGGATGCCGGCAGCGGCGGGACGAGGGCCGGAGGTTCACCGCCGTGGTGGCCGCCGGCGCCCGGCGTCACCGCGACGAGAGTGTCGGCAAGGTCCCGGGTGTGCCAGTCGTGCGCAACGAGCAGCACGGTGACCTTTCCGCGGAGCCCGGCGAGGGCCCGATTGACCAGTGTGGCCGATCCCCGGTCCAGATGGGCGGTGGGTTCATCCAGGAGCAGTACGCGGGCGCCGGCCTCGATCCTCGCCAGCCCGCGGGCCAGAGCAACCCGCCTCAGCTCCCCCGGGCTCAGCTCGGCAGGGTGCTTGGCCGCCAGGTGCCCCGCGCCCACGGCCGCCAGGCACCTCGCTGCCGCATCGGCTTCCGCGCCCACGTCGGTGCCGGCGGCCTCGGTGCCGGCCGCGGCGTCGGCGGCGGCGGGAACGCCGAGATACAGCCGGATCTCGTCCAGCACCGTGGAGGCCACCATGACGGGGTGCTGTGGCACCCAGGCGACCTCCGCCGTCGTGAATCCTCCGAGACGTCCGGACACGGCGGTCCCCGCGTCCGTCCCGACGGTCCCGGAGAGGACTCCGAGCACGGTGCTCTTGCCGGCGCCGCTGGCACCGTCGAGTGCCGTGATCTGGCCGGCCGCGGCAGTGAAGCTCAACGGTCCGACCGCGGCGTCCGTGCGTCCGCCGAAGCGGACGGTCAGTCCGTCCACGGTGACGGCGGGCGGGCCGGCAGCAGGACCGGAGGCCGGCGTCGGATCCAGGGGTGCGGCTCCGGGGTCCGCGAGGACTGCTGTGGTTTCGGCGAGCGCTGCCCGGCCGTCGTCGCTGGCGTGGTGTGCGGTGCCGAGCTCCCGGAGCGGAAGGTAGCAGTCGGGAGCGAGGATGAGCGCAAGCAGCCCTGCCTCAAGCGCCATGTCGCCGTGGACCAGGCGGACGCCGATGAACACGGCGACGACCGCCACGGAAATCGTCGAGATGAGCTCCAGGGCCAGGGCGGAGAGGAAGGCCGTGCGCAATGTCCCCATGGTCCGGGAACGATATTCCTCGGACATGTCCTCCAGCGCCTGGCGCTGGGCTGAGGCCCGGCCCAGGCCCACGAGGACGGGCAGGCCTTTGGCGAGCTCGAGCATGTGCCCGGAGAGCCGTGCCAGTGCGGACTGGGCGTCCCTGACACGTTCCTCGGTGTACCGCCCGATCAGGATCATGAACAGCGGCACCAGCGGCACCGTCAGCACGATCACCACGGCGCTGACCCAGTCGGCGAACAGGATGCGGGCGCCCAGCAGCAGCGGAATGGCCGCGCAGTTCACCAGCGCGGGCAGGAACTGGGTGTAGTAGCTATCCAGGGCATCCAGCCCCCGGGTTGCCAGCACGGCGAGGCCGCCGTCGGCGGGCCCGGCAGACCGCGTGCCGTTCCTGAGCGCCTGCTCCAGCAGTTGCGAGCGCAGCTCCTCCTTCACTCCGAGCGCCGCCCGGCGTGAGGCCACGGACTGGCCCCATACCGTCAGTGAGCGCAGCACTGCCCCCGCGGCGCCCAGAACCAGCTGGTCTGCCCAGGCGGGGTCATGAGCGGCGAGTCCGGCGAGCATCGAAGCCACGGCCTGCGCCATGAGCACGAGCGAGAGCGCCTTCAGGGCGGCAAGCAGTCCCAGCAGGTAGAGGGCGGAACGGGTCGAGGGGCCGGCGGGGAACGGTCTCATCTGGGAAGTTAGTCCTTCGGTGCCAGCGCTTTGGCGGCGATCGCGGGAAGGAAGCTGTGCGCCTCCGGGATATGCGCTGCGCTCACCCGGCGCCGGAACACCCAGTACGTCCAGGCCTGGTACGCCAGGACCAGCGGCAGCCCGATGCAGGCCACAATGCTCATCAGGCCCAGGGTGTAGTCCGAGGACGAGGCGTTGGAGACGGTGAGATTGAACGCGGGATCCAGCGTGGACGGAAGAACCACGGGGAAGGCGGCACCGAAGATGGAGGCGCTGCCGAGCAGGAGGAAGGCACCCAGCGACATGAAGGCACGGCCTTCGGCCCCCTTGCGGGCGAAATTCCACGCCAGGACCGCGGCGACGACGGCGGCGACCACGGCGGCGATGGTCCAGGCCTCGCCGCTGAGGAGCTGGAGGCTCACCGCCCAGCCGGCCATGGGCAGCAGCAGCACAGGCAGCAGCCGGACGAACCAGGCCCGCGCCCGGTGGCGTACCTCGCCGTCGGTCTTCAGCGCCAGGAACCCGAGACCGTGCAGGAGGGAGAATCCGACGACGGCGAGTCCGCCGAGCACGGCGTAACCGCTGAACCAGGCAAAGGGGCCGCCCTCGCGGTCGCCGTTGGCGTTCAGCGGCAGTCCCGTGGTGGTCAGGGCCAGTGCGGCGCCGACGCCGAAGGCCGCGACGAACGACCCTGCCGAGATGGCCCAGTCCCAGCGGGCGCGCCACCGGGGGTTGTCCACCTTGCCGCGGTATTCGAAGGCGACCGCCCGGAAAATGAGCGCCACGAGAACCAGCAGGAGTGGCAGGTACAGGGCGGAGAAAAGCGAGGCGTACCAGAGCGGGAACGCCGCGAAGGTGGCGCCGCCGGCGGTCAGGAGCCAGACCTCGTTGCCGTCCCAGACCGGGCCGATCGTGTTGATCAGGACGCGGCGTTCGGTGTTGTTCCGGGCGAACCCCTTCATCAGCATGCCGACGCCGAGGTCGAAGCCCTCGAGGAAGAGATAGCCCGTCCACAGCACCGCGATGGCAACGAACCAGATGGTGGGTAGCAGTTCCATGCTGAGAATCCTCTGCGTATTTTTCGTGTGGGTTGCTGGGTGGTGGGGTGCCGGGCGGGCGCCTAGTAGGCGAACGCCAGGACGTCGTCGTCGGGTTTGCCGGGACCGCCCCGGGGGGTGTTGTCCTCGTTTTCGTCAACGGGGGCGTGGGCAAGTTCCGGCATGGCCGAGGCCACGCCGCCGCGGATGTACTTGACCAGGAGCTTGACCTCCACCACCAGCAGCACAGCATAGATGGAGGTCAGGACCACGAGGGAGGTCAGGATCTCTCCGGCCGAGACTCCCGGTGAGACAGCCGCGGCGGTGAACATGAAGACCTGGTCGATGCCGCTGGGGTCCGGGTTGGGGGCGACGACGAACGGCTGGCGGCCCATCTCGGTAAAGATCCAGCCCGCCGCGTTGGCACCAAACGGTGCGAGGATCCCGAACACCGCCAAGCGCATGAGGCCGCGGGAGGCCGGCACGGTTCCCTTGCGGGTGGCCCACAGCGCCAGAAGGGCGGCGAGGGCGGCCACGCCGCCGAAGCCGATCATCATCCGGAAGCCCCAGTAGGTGACTTCCATGACGGGCACGTACTGGATTTGCTGTCCGGCGCGGTCGCCGTAGATGGGGTTGTCCGGCAGGGTAGTGCCGTACTTGTCCTGGTACTCGCCCAGCAGGCTGTTGACGCCCTTGACCTCCGTGGTGAAGTCGCCCTTGGCCAGGAAGGACAGGATGCCCGGGACCTCGATCACGGCCACGATGTCATCGCAGTTCTTGGCGCCGAGGTTGCCGACGCTGAGGACCGAGAAGCCGGTGCCATCATGGCAGGCTGCCTCGGCGGCGGCCATCTTCATGGGCTGCTGCTCGAACATGAGCTTGCCCTGCAGATCTCCGGTGACGGCGGTGCCCGCGAAGGAAATCATGGCGACGACGGCGCCGATCCTCAGCGAGCGGATCCAGACGGTGTGGTCGCTGCGGTCCCGGCCGAGGATGCCGGCGGCTTCGCCGGGGATCACCTTGCCGTCGGCCCCGATGGTGTCGATGCCGTCGTGGCGGCGGCGCCACAGGTGGTACCAGGCGATGCCGAGCAGGAACCCGCCGGCGACGGCGAGGGCACCGAAGAGAGTGTGGGGCACGGCGACCAGGGCCGTGTTGTTGGTGAAGACGGCCCACGCGTCGGTCATGACGGGGCGGCCGTTGACCATTTCGACGCCGACGGGGTGTTGCATCCAGCTGTTGGCCACGATGATGAAGTAGGCCGAGAAGACGGAGCCAATGACGGCGATCCAGAGGCAGGCCAGGTGGATGGCGGGCTTGAGCTGTTTCCAGCCGAAGATCCACAGGCCCAGGAAGGTTGACTCGACGAAGAACGCCAACAACGCTTCCAGGGCCAGCGGGGCGCCAAAAACGTCACCGACAAAGCGGCTGTACTCGCTCCAGGCCATACCGAACTGGAACTCCTGCACGATTCCGGTGGCCACGCCCATGATGAAGTTGATCAGGAAGAGCTTGCCCCAGAACTTGGTCATACGCAGATATTCGGGCTTGCCGGTGCGGTACCAGAGCGTCTGGATCACAGCCACCACCAGCCCGAGGCCGATCGTGAGCGGCACCATCATGAAGTGGTAGACCGTGGTGATTCCGAATTGCCAGCGTGCGATTTCCAAGGCGTCCAAGGCAGTCCCTACTTTTGGCTAGGTCCGAGCAACTTCTACGTGGCGTAGAAATGATTCTTCTACAGAGTGTAGAACACATCGCCGCTTCCCCGTAACTCAGACTCCCACGGCACGTCACGGCCTGCAATGGAAAAAAGCCCCTGTCCCGCCGCCCCGGGGCCGGCGGCGCGACACGCCGGGCGGCCGTGTTCTACTTCATGTAGAAAGAACGCGCAAAACGCGGTAAATTTGTAAACGAAGTATTCACATACACCGCCCCGGCAGGCACCAGCAGTTTCCCAGCATGACGCCGGCGCGGCAGGCATAGAAGGATGTACGCAATGGCAAGTCTCGGTGAACTGGAACGGGCAGTGATGGACCTGCTCTGGGCAGGCCAAGAAGCTGCGACAGCCAATACGCTGCGGGACCTCCTCGCACAAAGCACCCAGCCCCAGGACGGCAGCGCCGGACACGTGGGCAAAGACCTCGCGGTCACCACGGTGCTGACCGTACTCTCGCGCCTTGAGCGGAAGGGCCTGGTGGAACGCGAACGCGGCACCCGCCCGCACCGCTACCAAGCCGTCTCGAGCCGTGCGGACCACACCGCGGAACTCATGCACGAGGTCCTCGGCTCCGCTCCGGACCGCGAAGCCGTCCTGGCCCGGTTCATTGGTTCCGTCACGGATAACGAGGCAGAAACCCTGCGCAAGCTTTTGGGCCGCAGCTAGCGCCCGATGTTCTGGACCTCATATTTTCTGGCGGTCCTGGCGATAGCATTGGCGTGGCCGGTGCCTATCCTCCTCTCCCGTGCCCAGTGGCCGGCCCGCTCCCCCTTCACGGCGATGCTGTTGTGGCAGGCGATCGCCCTGGCCGGCGGCCTGTCCATGATCGGCGCCATGCTGGTTTACGGGCTCGAGCCGGTCGGGGACAACCTGCTCTCGGGCCTGCGGGCGCTGGCTGGCATGGTCTTCCACAATGCCCCCACCACGGAACTGGGCTTCTGGCACATCTTTGCGCTCTCGGCAGCGGCCCTGCTGACGGCGCACCTGGTATTTACCCTGCTGCTGACCTACTACAAGATCCAGCGCCAGCGCCGCCGCCACCGCGAGCTGCTGGACCTCCTGGCGTCGCCGTCCTCCGACGGCCCGGGGACGATGGTCCTGAACGTGGACTCGCCTGTGGCGTACTGCCTGCCCGGCGGAGCACGGTCCGTGACGGTTCTCTCCGACGGCCTCATGGCCGCCCTGGAGCCCGATGAGTTGCGTGCCGTGCTGATTCACGAGAACGCCCACCTGAGCCAGCGCCACCACCTCCTGCTGTGGGCCTTCGCCGCGTGGCGCCAGGCGCTGCCGTGGCTGCCCACCACCCGGCTGGCGCAGGAGTCGGTCAACTCTCTGATCGAGATGCTGGCCGACGACGTCGCGCTCAAGACGGAGAGCAAGGCGACTCTGATCAGGGCGATTGCCATTGTGGCCAGCGGGTCCCCGGCCACCCCCGCGGTGCGCCTGGCGTTCGGCGAGCCCGGCGTGGCCGACGGCGACCCCAGCCAGCCCGGCGCCACCGGAGGCAGTGGCTCGGCGGGTACGACGGCGTCACGCGTCAGCCGCCTGCTCTCGCCGCAGCCGCCGCTGTCGGAACCGCTGCGCGCCGCTGTCCTGGCCTGCTGCGTGCTGCTGCTGGCCGTGCCGACGGCCCTGCTGCTGGTCCCGGGCCTGCTCGGCTAAGTCCGGCCCCCTGGCAGTCCTGTCATCCGGCCCCGACGCCGGACCGCCCCGCCACCGGAGCGGCGGAGCGGCCGGTTTCGCGCCAGGTTAGCCATCTGCGCCGCTATTTCAGCAGCTTGCTGGCCTTGAATTGGAGGTCGACGTTGCCGGACCCGTTGCCCTTGGACGTTCCGTTGATCGCCGAGGTGGTCATGGCGA
>NZ_JBFTZW010000069.1:0-16320 GCF_056406555.1 Arthrobacter sp. P1_B4 | reverse complement strand
GCGGGTGCCTGCGCCGGCGCCGGGGCGGCGGTCGCGGGCCGCTGCGGCGCGGCCGGCAGGGACTGGTCCATGGACGGCGAGGTCGCCTTGACGTCGTCGAAGCCGGCGGCGATGACGGTGACGCGTGCCTCGTCGCCGAGGGCGTCGTCGATCACGGCACCGAAGATGATGTTGGCCTCCGGGTGGGCGACTTCCTGCACCAGGCGGGCTGCCTCGTTGATTTCGAAGAGGCCAAGGTCCGAACCGCCCTGGATGGACAGCAGCACGCCGTGCGCGCCGTCGATCGATGCTTCCAGCAGCGGGGAGGCGATGGCCAGCTCCGCGGCCTTCACGGCGCGGTCTTCGCCGCGGGCAGAACCGATGCCCATCAGCGCGGAACCGGCACCCTGCATGACGGACTTGACGTCGGCGAAGTCGAGGTTGATCAGGCCGGGGGTGGTGATGAGGTCCGTGATGCCCTGGACACCGGAGAGCAGGACCTGGTCGGCGGAACGGAACGCGTCCAGGACCGAGACGTTGCGGTCGCTGATGGAGAGCAGGCGGTCGTTCGGGATCACGATCAGGGTGTCGACTTCATCGCGCAGGGCGTCGATGCCGGCCTCGGCGGAGCCGGCACGGCGGCGGCCTTCGAACGTGAAGGGGCGCGTCACGACGCCGATGGTCAGGGCACCAAGGGACCGGGCGATCCGGGCGACGACGGGGGCGCCGCCGGTGCCGGTTCCGCCGCCTTCGCCGGCGGTGACGAAGACCATGTCTGCGCCCCGGATGACCTCTTCGATTTCATCGGCGTGGTCCTCCGCGGCCTGCCGGCCAACTTCAGGGTTCGCGCCAGCACCGAGTCCACGGGTCAGCTCACGCCCGACGTCGAGCTTGACGTCGGCATCGCTCATCAACAATGCCTGGGCATCGGTGTTGATGGCAATGAATTCGACGCCGCGAAGACCGACCTCGATCATGCGGTTGACTGCGTTCACGCCACCGCCGCCGATGCCGACGACCTTGATGACGGCCAAGTAATTCTGCGGAGCTGCCACGTTACGTGTCCCTTGTTCGTGTACTAATGCGAAAACTGATCGAGTCCTGCTTGAAGCTTTGAACCTTAACCTTCGACTTGAAGGTTATAGTTATGTCAAGTAACTCATGTCTGTGACGGTATTTCCTATGCAGGGGACATTCAATAACCGCCCGGGGCGTGTCGCGCGAATACCGGGCAAATAGCCCCTGTAAGTAGTCCCGCGGGCAGCTGGACGTCCGCTGGACACCCGGCCGCGGCGGATCCGATTGCCGGCTACCGTGTGACAGGGTGCCGGGGCACGCTGACATCGTAGACCTTCACCGGGTTTTTGGGGTCGGCCGGGACCTTCAGGAGGGCAGAAAGGACCCGTGCCTTCAGCTCCTTCTCCCCCGCGTTGCCCCAGACGATTGTCTGCCCGTCGACGAGTTTGAGTTCGACGGCGTCGGCCGACGCGGCAGAGGCGTTGGAGAGCCGCGCCAGCACATCCGCCGGCAGGGCCCCCAGGACCGCCGTGATGGCCTGGAACAGGTCCTTCGGCAGCGTTCCGCTGCCGCCGTCGATCACCGGCAGCGATACCGAGGCGGCATCGGCGGTGGTGCTGAGCTGGACACCGTCGACGTCCACCAGCTGGAAGGTCTTGCCCTGCTTGACCAGGGCCACGGGAATGCGCTCGGTGACGTGCACCTGCAAGGTGGCGGGCGGCAGCGCCTTCGCGGTGACGTCCTTGACCTGGACCAGCGGCTTGAGCAGGGCTGTGACCTCCTCCTCGCTGATCTGCGGCAGCGGCTTGCCCTGAAGGGGCGCGAGTGCGGCCTGGACCTGATCCGGGTGCAACATCTTTGTACCCTCCACCGTGACCGAGCGCAGGGCCAGCACCGGCGAGTAGACGGCGGCCGCGACGATCCCCGCCATCAGCACAGCCACGATCCCGATGGTGCTCAGCAGGATCCGCCGGCGGCGCTTGCCCTTGGGCTCGGGGAAGGACAGCACCTTGCCGGGACCGTTGTCCGGGGTGCCCTGCGGGTTCTGCGGATTGCGGGACCGGCCGACGGCGGTGTCCGCGGCGGTGTCCGTGGCGGTCTTGGACGCAGAAATGACATCCGTGCCAGTACCGGCGGACGGCGGCCGGGAGCCGGATCCGCCGGTGCCGGACCCGCTAGTGCCGGACCCGCCACGGTAGGTGGGGCGCCTGGTGCTAGGCACCGGCGGCCTCGGCCGTCAGGGCCTCGACAATCAGCGGCCCGTAGGCCGTGACGTCCCCGGCGCCGGCGGTCAGCACGATGTCCCCGGGGCCGGCGGCCGCCAGCAGCGCCCGCACAGCCTCCCCGTCGGGTCCGACAAGGCGGCCGCCTGAGCCCAGGTGCTCGGCGATCAGCCCGCTGGTGACCCCTGGAATGGGATCCTCGCGGGCAGGATAGATGTCCAGGACCAGGGCCGTGTCCGCCGTGTTGAGCGCTTCGGCGAACTCGCGGGCAAATTCGCGGGTTCGGGAAAACAGGTGCGGCTGGAAGAGCACGTGCACCTTGTGCTCCCCGGCGACGGCACGTGCCGCGGACAGGGCGGCGCGGACTTCCGTGGGGTGGTGGGCATAGTCGTCGTAGACGCGGACGCCGCGGCCCTCCCCCTTGAACTCAAAACGGCGCGAGGCGCCGGAGAAGTGGGCCAGTGCCGCCGCAGCGGTGTCGGGCGCGACGCCGAGTTCGACCGCCACGGCAAAGGCGGCGGCAGCGTTGAGTGCGTTGTGCCGGCCCGGAACCTGCAGTTCGACGCCGAACGTGCCCGCCGTCGTCGAGATCCCCATCCGGCCAGGTCCCGCGTCGTGCAGCCGGATGGCGGCGTCGGCGGCGGTTCCGTAAAGCACCACGCGGGTGTTGCCGCGGGCCAGGGTGCGCTCGGCCAGTGCCCTGGCCCCGGGGTCGTCAGCGCACGCCACCAGGACGCCGTCCGCCGGGAGCAGTGCCGTGAAGCTGTCGAAGGAAGCATAGACGGCCTCGGCGGTGCCGTAGAAGTCCAGGTGGTCCGGCTCGACGTTGGTCACCACGGCGATCGTGGGGCGGTAATTCAGGAAGGAGCCGTCCGACTCGTCGGCCTCGGCGACGAAGATGCCCGCCGTGCCGTGTGCCGCGTTGACTCCGAGCGCCGGGACGTTAGCGCCGATCGCGAAAGACGGGTCCAGCCCGGCGCCCTGCAGCAGCACCGTGATCATGGAGGTCGTGGTGGACTTGCCGTGCGTTCCGGCGACTGCCACCACAGTGTCATCCGCCATCGTGGCGGCCAGCGCCTCGGAGCGGTGCAGCACCGGGAGTCCGGCGGCACGGGCCGCTGCGAGCTCGGGGTTGTCGGCCCGGATCGCGGAGCCGGCGACCACCGTCTGGGCGTCTCCCAGGTTGCCGGGAGCATAGCCGACGGCGATCCGCGCCCCGGCGGCCGCGAGGTCCGCCATGACGGGCAGCGACTTGGCGTCGGAGCCGCTCACCGGGATGCCGCGGGCCACCATGATGCGGGCAACGGCGGACATGCCGACGCCGCCGATGCCGATGAAGTGGACGCGGCCGAGGGATTCCAGGGCATGCGTGCCGTGTTGGGGCTGGGTCATTGCTCTACTGCTTCCTGCCGTGCTGGTTCGGGCCCTGCTGTTTCGGACGCTGCTGTTTCGTGCCCGGTTGTTTCGGACGCTGCGGATTCCCGCTGTGCTCGTTCGAAGACGCGACGTCGAGGATGAGATCGGCCATGCGCCGGTCGGCGTCGCGGATGCCGAGCTGTTCGGCGCTGGCTGCCATCCGGGCCAGCCTGTCCGTGTCCAGCAGCAGGGGAATGATGTTCCCGCTGATCCAGTCGGCGGAGAAGGCCTTGTCATCGACGATCAATGCGCCTCCCGCGGCGACCAGGCCCGCGGCGTTCAGCGCCTGCTCGCCGTTGCCGATGGGCAGGGGCACGAAAACGGCAGGCACGCCCACGGCGGCCACCTCGCAGACCGTGGCGGCTCCGGCACGGGCCAGCAGCAGGTCCGCCGCGGCATAGACGGTTTCCATGCCGTCGACGTACTCCACCTGCCGGTAGCCTGGCGCGGCGAGCGGTTTGCCGTCGGCGTCGTGGACGGACTTGCCGCGGCCGGTGATGTGCAGGGTCTGCACGCCGGCGTCGGCGAGGGCCCCTACGGCCGCAGCGAGCGACCGGTTGATGCTCTGGGCGCCCGAGGACCCGCCCGTGACGATGAGCGTCGGCCGGTCCGCGTCCAGGCCGAGCGCCTGCCGTGCACCGGCCCGGGCGGCCGCGCGGTCGAGGCCGGAAATTTCGGGGCGCATGGGCATGCCTACGTGCCGGGCGGCGCGGCCCAGTTTGGTCTCGGCGAAGGCCACTGCCACGTGGGCGCCGAGGCCTGCGCCGACACGGTTGGCCAGGCCGGGACGGGTGTTGGCCTCGTGGACCACGATTGGGATCTTCCGGCGCCGGGCAGCGAGGTACATCGGTGTGCACACGTACCCGCCGACCCCCACCAGGACGTCGGCGCCGGCCTCGTCCAGGATGGAACCCGCCTGCTTCACCGCACCGGCCATCCGGCCCGGCAGCCGGAGCAGATCCGCGGAAGGCTTGCGCGGGAGCGGGACACGGCTGATGGTGGCAAGGTCCAGGCCGGCCGCCGGGACGAGCCGCGCTTCCATTCCGCCGGGGGTCCCGACAGCCAGAAGCTGCACTCCGGGGTGGGACTGCCGGAGGGCGCCGGCAATTGCCAGCAGCGGGCTGATATGGCCGGCGGTTCCGCCGCCGGCAAGGACCACGGACAAGGGCGACTCGGTGTTCATGAAGGGCTGTTTACGCTTTCGTACGGTTCTTGGTGGCGGGGCTCTTGGCGGGGCTCTTGCTTGCGGGGGCCTTGGTGGGGCTCTTACTTGCGGGGGCTTTGGGTCGGGCTGCCGTGCGGGCGGCGGACCGGCTGGAGGCCGTGCTGGCGGCGGACCGGCTGGCGGCAGTCCTTGCAGCCCGGGCAGCGCGGGCCCTCCGCACGGAATTGGCAAAGGCGGCCGGGCCGAACCTGAGCATCTTCTTCGGCTGCATGCCCGGGTCCATCTGGGCCCGGGCCAGGGACAGGACGACGCCGATTGCGCACAGCGACATCAGCAGGGCCGAGCCGCCATAGGAAATGAACGGCAAGGGGACACCGATCACCGGTGCCAGCCCGGTGACCACGGCCATGTTGACGCTGGCTTGGCCCAGCAGCCAGACCATGATCGTGCCGGCCAGGACGCGGTGGAAGACATCGTGCTGGGCGACGACCACGCGGTAGATGGCGGTGCCGAGGATGGCGAACAGGACCAGGACGACGATCGTGCCGACCAGTCCGAGTTCCTCGCCGATGATCGCGAAAATGAAGTCGTTGTGCGCTTCCGGGATCCAGCTGTACTTCTGCCGGCTCTGGCCCAGTCCGACACCGAACCAGCCGCCGGATGCGAGCCCGTACAGGCCGTTGGTGGACTGGTAGTTCAGGTCGGAGCCGTCGGCGCAGGTCTGGCCCGTCCATGACAGGATGCGGCACATCCGGTTCGGGCTCGTGACGGCGAGGATCGTCGCGCCAAGGGCCAGGACCGCCCCGGCGAAGCCGAAAAGGTACAGCCGCACGCCGGCGAAGAACAGCGCGGCGGCCACGATGATCATCACGATCATGGCCGTCCCGAGGTCGTTTCCGGCCAGGATGAGGCCCAGGACCGCAATGGCGCCCGGGAGCACGACCGGAATGAGCGCGTGGCGCCATTCGTGGAGGAGCTTGGCCTTGCGGTCAAGCACGGTGGCCATCCAGAGCGCGAGGGCAAGCTTGGCGGCTTCGGAGGGCTGGAACGTGAACGGACCGACGTCGATCCAGTTCTGGTTGCCCAGCGCGCTGCGTCCCACGAGGAGGACCAGGCCCAGCAGCGCAATGGCCAGGAAGATGAGCGGCCAGGCGAAGCGCCGTAGCCAGACCACGTTCACGCGGGAGAGGACAAGCATCGCGAAGACGCCAATCGCGGCGAATCCGCCCTGTTTGAGGGCGGCCGAGTACGGCGACTCCCCCGCGGCGATGGCTTCTACGCTGGAGGCCGAGAGGACCATCATGATCCCGATCGCAGTCAGCGCCAGGGTGGAGCCAAGGATCAGGTAGTACGTGGATCCGTTGCGGGACTTGCCGGTGCCTTCCAGCGCGGACCAGAATCCGCGGCTCCAGGCACGCACCCGGGCCGCGGGGGTGACGGCGGGGCCGCCGGCCGTTGGCCGTGCCGCCGAAGGGGACGGACGGCCGGCGGGCGTGCCAGTGCTGGCCCCGCCTGCGGCGGATCGTGCCGCCGTCGTACGTGTGGGCGTGCTGACCATTGTTACTCCTCGCTGGTCTGAGCCTGCCCTTCCACGAGCTCGCGGACAGCTTCGATGAAGGCATCGCCACGGTGAGCATAGGAAGAGAACTGGTCCATGGAAGCAGCCGCCGGGGCCAGCAGCACAGTGTCCCCGGAGGCGGCCAGCTGAGCCGCCGAGGCAACGGCCTGGGCCATCACAGTCTCGCCGAAAATCGGCGAAGGGCCTGCGTCGGCTTTGGCCATACCGGCAGTCTGCACGTCTTCAGTCTCGCCCTTGCCCTGCCCGATCACGGGGACATCCGGCGCGTGTCGCTTCAGGGCGGCCTGCAGATCGCTGGAGTCCGCGCCGATCAGGACCACGGCCTTGAGCCGGCTGCCCTGTTCCTGGATCAGGGAGTCGTAATTCACGCCCTTGGACAAGCCTCCCGCGATCCACACCACATTCTGGAATGCGGACAACGAGGCGGCGGCGGCGTGGGGGTTGGTGGCTTTGGAATCGTTGATCCACAGCACACCGTCGTGCCGGGCCACCAGCTGGATCCGGTGGTCTCCCGGAAGGTAGTTCAGCAGGCCCTGGCGCACAGCCGATGGCTCCACCCCGTAGGCCCTGACCAGGGCAGCGGCTGCCAGCGCGTTGGCCACCATGTGGCGCGGCGCCACCGGTCCCAGGTCGGCGATCGAGGCGAGTTCGGCCGCGCTGTCCTTGCGTTCGGCGATGAACGCCCGGTCAACCAGCAGCCCTTCCACGACGCCGAGCATGCTGATGGCCGGGGTCAGTGTGGTGAATCCCACGGCCCGGCAGCCTTCCACCACGTCCGCGTCCTCGACCATGCGTTCGGTCTCGATCTGCTCGGCGTTGTAGATGCAGGCCTTCTGCGTGTTCGCGTAGACCTTGGCCTTGTCGGCGAGGTAGGAGGCGTAGGAGCCGTGCCAGTCCACGTGGTCTTCAGCGACGTTGAGGCACACGCTGGCCACCGGCGACACCGAGTGGCTCCAGTGCAGCTGGAAGCTGGACAGTTCCACCGCGAAGGCGTCGTAGTCCACGGGATCGCGCAGGGCGTCCAGGATCGGGGTTCCGACGTTGCCTACGGCGATCGCCTTCAGGCCGGCGGCCTGGAGCATGGACTCGGTCAGGCCGACCGTGGTGGTCTTGCCGTTGGTGCCGGTGATGGCCAGCCAGTCGGCGGTCTTGCGGCCCTCGCGTTCGCGGAGCCGCCAGGCGAGCTCGACGTCGCCCCACACCGGAATGTGCGCCCGCGCCGCTGCGGCGAGCAGGGCCTGGTCCGGGCGCCAGCCCGGGGACGTGACCACCAGGTCCGGCTTCTGCCCGTCGATCTTCGGAACAGACTCCACCGCATCCTCGCCCAGCAGGACGTCCACGGCGCCGACGATCCGGAGCGTGTCGGCCTGGGCCAGCGCCTTGGCGCTGGTGGCGGCGTCCACCACCACCACCCGGGCGCCGAGTTCAATGAGGGTGTCGGCGGCGGCGAATCCGGAGACGCCGATGCCGGTGACCACGACGCGCAGGCCGGCCCAGTCGGAATCCCAGGTGGTGAGTCCCTGCAGCCGGGGCGAGGTGGTGAGCGGGGCGGGGATGGGACCGGTCACAGCAGCACCACCCATTCGGCGTAGAAGATGCCCAGGCCGGCGGCGACAAACAACCCGGACAGGATCCAGAACCGGACCACCACCGTGACTTCGGCCCAGCCCTTGAGTTCGAAGTGGTGCTGGAGCGGTGCCATCTTGAAGAACCGTTTGCCCTTGGTGATTTTGAAGTAGCCCACCTGGATGATGACCGAGAGCGTGATGAGGACGAAGAGCCCGCCGATGAAGGCCAGCAGCAGTTCAGTGCGGGACAGGATCGCGAAGGCTGCGACGGCGCCGCCGATGGCTAGGGAGCCGGTGTCGCCCATGAAGATCTTTGCTGGCGAGGTGTTCCACCACAGGAAGCCGACCATCGCCGCACTCAGGATGGCGGCCAGCAGGGCCAGGTCCAGAGGGTCGCGGACCGAGTAGCAGCCGCTGCCGGCCTGCCTCGGGGATCCGCAGGCCTGGTTGCTTTGCCAGATGCCCATGAGCGTGTAGGCCCCGAACACCATGACGGAAGCGCCGGCGGCCAGGCCGTCGAGGCCGTCGGTGAGGTTCACGCCGTTGGTCGCGGCCGTGACGATCAGGTTGGACCACAGCACAAACAAGATGGCGCCGAGCACGGTTCCGGCGAACGCGAGGTTAAGCCACGGAATATCGCGCACCAGCGAGATCTGGGTGGACGCCGGGGTCAGGCCCGCGGCATTCGGGAAGTTCAGCGCCAGCACGGCAAAGATGATGCCAACAGCGCCCTGGAGGATCAGCTTGGCCTTGGCGTCCAGGCCCAGGCTGCGCTGCTTGGAGATCTTGATGAAGTCATCCAGGAATCCGACCAGCCCCATGCCCACCATGAGGAAGAGCAGGAGAAGCCCGGAGGCGCTTGGCCCCGGTGAGTGCGGGTTCATCATCCACATGATCAGGTGCGTGAGCCCGTAGCTGACCAGGACCGCGACGACCACAACGGTGCCGCCCATTGTGGGCGTGCCCCGCTTGGTGTGGTGGGAGGTGGGTCCGTCGTCCCGGATGAATTGTCCGTAGCCCTTGCGGACCAGGAACCGGATGAACAGCGGGGTGCCCACAAACGCGAGGAGCAGCGCCATTCCGGCGCCCATCAGCAGTGCAATCACAGCTGTGCACTCCCTTCTGTGGCGGTTGCGGCAGTTCCCTCAGCAGGTCGCTCGGGAGAGTCTTGGGTGGCATGTGGGGGTAATGCTATCCGATCCCCCAAGTGGCGCAGCCCGATGCCGTTCGAAGACTTGAACAGGACCAGGTCGCCCGGCTGGAGCTCGGCTTGGAGAAGCTCGTAGGCCTCGTCCGCCGTCTCGGCGAAAACGCATTCGTCGCCCCAGGAGCCTTCGTTGACGGCGGAGACATACAGCGACCGCGCCTCCCGGCCCACCACGACGAGCCGGGAGATGTTCAGCCGCACCACCTGGGTGCCGACTGCCATGTGCTCGCGGATGGAATCCGGGCCCAGTTCCAGCATGGCGCCCAGGACCGCCCAGGTGCGGCGGCCGTGGCCCAGTTCGGCCAGCGTCCGCAGTGCTGCCCGCATGGACTCCGGGTTGGCGTTGTAGGCATCGTTGATGACGGTCACGCCGTCGGGACGCTCCGTGCGCTCCATCCGCCAGCGGCTGGCGGCGGTCTGCGCGCTGAGCGAGGCCGCGATCTGCGCGCCGGGGATGCCGGCCGCGTGCGCCGCGGCCGCGGCCGCGAGGAGGTTGGCCATGTGATGGGCGCCGATCAGCTTGGCGGCGACGTGGTGCCGGGTTGGTCCTTGCTCTGCTTTCCCGTCCGTCACGTCGGCGGGCAGGTAGAGCTCAAACTCCGGGTGGCCGTCGGCATTCAGTTCCACATCCGCGGCCCTCACCACATCGGCTTGGGCCACGTCGGTCTGGATGGTGTTGTCCTGGCCGGTGGTGGCCGCGCGTGAGGTGTAGCCGAGCACGCGGGCCCGGGTCCGGGTGGCCATCGCGGCGACGCGGGAGTCGTCCAGGTTCAGCACGGCGGTGCCCGCGGCCGGGAGCGCCTCCACGAGTTCGCCCTTGGCGACCGCGATGTTCTCGATGCCGCCGAACTCGCCGGCGTGGGCGGAGCCGACGCCGAGGACGACGCCGATCTCCGGCCGGACCATGTCCGCGAGGTATTGGATGTGGCCGATGCCCGTGGCGCCCATCTCGATGACGAGGTAGCGGGTGTCGAAGTCGGCTTTGAAGACTGTGAGCGGCACGCCGATCTCGCCGTTGTAGGACCCTTGCGGTGCAACTGTGGCACCTTCGGCGCCGGCGGCCGTGAAGATTCCGGCGAGCAGGTCCTTCGTGGTGGTCTTGCCGGCGGAGCCGGTGATGCCAACCACGGTGAAAGCGGCGCCGGCCGCGGCGCGGCTGGCGCGGATCCGGCGGACGGCTTCGGCGGCCAGCGCGCCCATGGCGAGGACAGCGTCCTCAACGACGACGGCGGGATAGTCCGTTCCGGCGGCGTCGGCCACTTCGCGCTCCACGAGCGCCAATACGGCGCCCCGGTCAAAGGCTGCGCCGACGAAGTCGTGTCCGTCGGCGTTCTCCCCCGGTTTGGCCACATAGAGGGAACCCGCCGTGGCCTCGCGGGAGTCGGTCACCACGGAGGCGGGGGTAATTCCCGGTTCCGCGGCGAGCCGGCCGTTGGTTATGTCGGCGATTTCCGCCGCTGTAAATGCAATCATCTCGGTTTAGGACTCTATCCGGTGGTCTTCGAGAACGGTGAATCCCCGTGCTGTCAAGGCGTTCCGAAGCTCCACCCGGTCATCCAGTGCCAGGTTGACTCCCTTGACTTCCTGCCAGACCTCGTGCCCGCGCCCGGCTACCAGGATGGTGTCCCCGGCCCCGGCGAGCTCCACGGCCTTCAGGATGGCGGCGTCGCGCGGGAAGACTTCCAGGACTGTGCAGTTCAGGCCTTCGTCGTCCTTGGCCGCCAGGGCTCCGGCAAGGACGTCCGCGCGGATGGCTGCCGCGTCCTCGTCGTGGGGATCGTCGTCGCTGACAATCACGGTGTCCGCCAGCCGCGCCGCGATGGCCCCCATCGCGGGGCGTTTGCCTTGGTCCCGCTGGCCGGTGGCGCCGAAAACGATGATCACTTTGGATCCGGGTTCCGGGGACCGGACGGCTTCGAGTGCACGGGCCAGGGCGTCGGGGTTGTGCGCGAAGTCCACCACGGCGGCCGGTGCCGTGGATACGAGCTGCATCCGGCCGGGCACGGCGACGGTGAAGGGATCCGCGGCGTCGAGGGCGGCCTGCACCGCGGCCGGCTCGTGGCCGCCAGCGAGGACCATCACTGTGGCCAGCGCTGCATTGGCGACGTTGAAGCCGCCCGGCAGGCCCGTGTGGACGCGCAGCTCGGCGCCGTCGCGGTGCCGGAGGACGAAGTCTGAGCCGAGGCCCCGCGGAGCAGTCCGGGCAACGGTCCAGTCCGCGGTCCCGTCGGCGTCAGCCGGCCCGGCGCCGTCGGTCCCGGCCGTGGCCAGGGTCGTGACCGGGATTTCGGCGGTGGCCGCGAGCTTGCGGCCCCAGTCATCATCGATGGTGACCACGGCGGCGCGGGCGCGTTCCGGCGTGAACAGCCGGGCTTTGGTCTGGAAGTATTCCTCCATGGTCCCGTGCAGGTCCAGGTGGTCCTGGGTGAGGTTCGTGAAGCCGGCGACGTCGAACACCACGCCGTCGACGCGGTGGAAGGACACGGCGTGCGAGGAAACCTCCATGGAGGCGGCATCGAGCCCGCGTTCGCGCATGAGCGCCAGCAGCGCGTGCACATCCGTGGATTCGGGCGTGGTCAGCAGGCTCGGGATCGGCTCCCCGCCGGCCAGGATCTCAATCGTCCCGATCAGCCCGGTCCGCTTGCCCAGCGCCCGCAGCAGGGCATTGATGAAATAGGTGGTGGTGGTCTTGCCGTTGGTGCCTGTCACCCCGAAGAGGGCCGGTGCCCCGGCGCCGTCGGGCCTGCTCTGGTAGATGAGCGCGGACAGCCGGCCGACCACGCTGCGCGGCTCGTGGGCCAGCAACACCGGGACGGCGATGTCATGGCCCAGGGCCACCAGGCGCGCCCCGGCGTCGTCTGTCAGGACCGCCACGGCGCCGGCGTCGACGGCCTGCGACACGAAGTCGGCCCCGTGCCGTGTGGCGCCCGGCAGGGCCACGTACAGGTCTCCCGGGCGGACCGACCGGGAGTTCAGGGATATCCCGGTGACCTGGACGGAGCCGGACGCACCGGGAACGGCCACGCCGATCGCCGCGCCAATGGCTGCCAGCGGCACTGCGGCAACCGCAGTGGGCCGGAAGCCCTGGGTGGAGTCATGGCCGGACGGCGCGGAAGCATCGGGGTCGGTGAGCTCTGACAAAGTGGATCTCCGTTGTGGTGCTAGTGGATCGGGCACTGAATGAATCGGGCACTGAATGAATCGGGCACTGAAAAATCTGGCACTGAATGAATCGGGCACTGGTAGATCGGGACCTGCGCACGCGGAAATGCTCCGGCGCGCAGGCAATTGGTGTGGCGTCGGCTGGTGATTTCCGGGTGCCAGGTGGAACAGGCGCTACTTGGCGTACTGCGGCAGCCGCGCGGGTTCGCCGGTGGAGGGCTGGACGTTGAATGTGCGCAGCGTCTGGCTCATCACCGAACGGAACACCGGTCCGTTGGTGATTCCGAAGATGCTTCCCTTGGGCCGTTGCAGGACCACCTCAACAATAAACCGCGGATCGTCCATGGGCGCCATTCCGATGATGGAGGCTGTATAGCCGCAGAACCCTGATTTGCCGTCGTCGCAGGGAGATTCGGATGTGCCGGTCTTGGCGCCCACCCGGTACCCGTCGATAGCAGCCTCTTTGATCTCACCCTCGGTTACGGCGCTCTCAAGGATGTCGCGGACCTGTTTGGCGGTTTCTTTGGAGACGACCTGCTGCGGGGCCTTGGCCGGGACTTTTTCCTCGGCACCGTCCGGGTTGATGTAGCTGTCGATCAGCCGGGGCTGGAGCATCACGCCGTCGTTGGCGATGCTTTGGTAGGCCCGGACGGTCTGGAGGGTGGTTTGGGCGACGCCCTGGCCGAAGAGCACGGTGTATTGCTGGCGCCCGTCCCATTGGTCGGCCGGGGTCAGGATGCCCTTGGATTCGGCCGGCAGACCGATGTCGGGGGCATCGCCGATGCCGAACTTCCGCAGCCAGTCATAGCGCTGTTCCTTGCTCAGTCGCTGGCCCACCATGACTGTGCCGGTGTTCATGGAGTAGCCGACAATGCCCGCCAGCGTCCGCTGCTCAGTGCCGTGTTCGAACGCGTCGCTGAAGGTCTGGCCGTCCACGGTGTAGGTCGGTGGAATGGTGAACCTGTCCAGCGGGCTGGACTTTCCTTCCTGGATCGCAGCTGCGGCCGTGATCATCTTCTCCACCGAGCCGGGCTCGTAGGCGGCGGTGACGGCCCGGACCCCGCGGTCCTCGGCGGCAACCTTGCCGGGGTCGTTCGGATCCGGGGAGTCGGTATCGGCCATGGCCACGATGTTGCCGGTCTTGGCGTCCTGGACCACAATCACACCCCACTCGGCGCTGAGCTTGTCCTTCTGGCTTTGGATGGCCTGCTGGGAAAAGTACTGCAGGTCCGAATTCAGCGTGAGTTTGATGTCCTTGCCGTTCACCGCCGGCGTCAATTGGTCCACGCCCACCGGGATGCGCAGTCCGTCGGCGCCGATTTCAAACAGCCGCTTGCCCGGTGTGCCTTTGAGTACCTCGTCCTGGGTCTGCTCGAGGCCCGCCTGTCCGGTGCTGCCGTCCTTGAGGAAACCCACAATTCCGCCGGCCACGGAGCCGTTGGGGTACACCCGCTTGCTGGTGCCTTCGGTGACGATGCCGGGAATCTGCAGCTTGGACACCTTGTCCTCCATGTCCGGCTTCAGGTCCTTGGCCACGATGTAGTAGCGCTGGGTTCCTGTCAGGGCATCGCGGAGGGTGCCTCGGTCCATGCCGAGCACGGCGGCGAGTTCGGAGATGCCCTGGTCCCGGGTGACCTTGACGAGTTCGTCCTTGCCGTTGATGGTCTCGAACCGGCGGAAGGATTCGGTCTTGGTGTTGACTGTCTGGTCCACCACGACGTTGTAGCGGATGACGCTGCTGGCCAGGACCGCGCCGGAGGAATCAAGGATGCTGCCGCGCTCCGCGGGCAGCACGGTGGGCGTGAGCCGGTTGTTGAGGGCGGCCTCAGCCAGTCCCCCGATGTCCAGGCCCTGGACCATGAACAGCTTGCCGCCGACCACCAGCAGGAGCGCCAGCATGATGCCCAGCCCCACGCGGAGCCGCCGGGTGGGGTTTGGGGCTTTCGCCTTGCTTGCCCTGCCGGAGTTCTTCGCCACGGTGAGTCCTTGCTGCTTGCCTTGCTGGTGGTCAGTGAACGTTACTGCCCCGGCGTCTTCTGTGCGGGGGCCGGAACCGAGCCGCCGTGGAGTTCCACGGCGCGGGCGGCGGGTTTCGGTGCGGGTGCGGGCTTCACAGCTCCCGGCGCCTTGTCTGTCTCCGCCGGTTTGGTGTCTGCCGGCTTGGTGTCCGCCGCCTTGCGCTGGGCGAGAGGTTCGTTCTCCGTGGCCGGCGGGACCACCGTGAGCTGCCCGGCGACGGCCGGTGCAGCGATGACGGCGCCCGGGGCATCACCCTTGACGGCCGGCTTGGCCTTACCGGTGACATTGAGGGTGGAGAGGTCGATCTGGCCCTTGGCGACCGAAGCCACCATGCCCAGCTCCGTGGCCTTGGCCGCCAGGTTCTGCGGGGCGTCGAAGTTCTGCACCTGCTGGGTGAGGTCCTGGTTCTGCTTGGTCAGTGTGGTCTGTTCACTGCGGAGCTGGACCAGCTGGTACTGGGCGGAGGAGACGGAGATGTTCAGGACCAGCACGGCCATAAGGGCAATCGCCAGGAGTCCGAAGCAGAGCACCACGAACGGTGCGCGGCGCTTGCGCGGCACGGAGCGGACCACCGACAGCGGGGTGCGTGCCTTGCGGGGCTGGTCGAGGCCGGGCAGGGCACGGGCAGTGGCGCCCTGGGCAACGGGGTAGCTGTTGACGGCGGCGGTGCTCATGCGGCTCTCCTGGCTTTGATGCGTTCGACGGCGCGCAGCCGGGCGGAAGCTGCGCGGGGGTTTTCGGCGATTTCAGCGGCGGTGGGTACCTCGGTGCCCTTTGTCAGGGTTTTGAGTTCGGCTTTGTGCTCTTCGAGCTCGACCGGGAAGCCGAGCGGCGCCGAGGACTTCGATCCGGCCTGGAAGAAGCCCTTGACGATCTTGTCTTCCAGGGAGTGGTAGGACATGACCACCACGCGGCCGCCGAGGGCGATGGCCTCGATCGCTGCCGGGATGGCGCGCTCGAGGACGTCCAGTTCCTCGTTGACCTCGATCCGGAGCGCCTGGAAAGTGCGCTTCGCGGGGTGGCCGCCGGATTTGGCGGCACCGGCGGGCACCACGGCCCGGATCTGCTCGACCAGTTCGCCGGTGGTGGTGAAGGGCTTTTCGGCGCGCGCGGCCACGATCCTGTTCGCGATGCGGCCGGCGAACTTCTCTTCGCCCCACTTCCGGATGATCCGGACGAGTTCTTCTTCGCTGTAGTTATTGACGACGTCGGCGGCCGTCTGGCCCCGGCTGGTGTCCATCCGCATGTCCAGGGGCGCGTCGAAGGAGTAGGCGAAGCCGCGTTCCCGCTCGTCCAGCTGGAGCGACGATACGCCGAGGTCCATGAGCACACCGTGGACTTCGGTGAAGCCCAGGTCTTCGAGGACGTCCGGGATTTCGTCGTAGACGGCGTGAACGAGGTCGGTCCGGTTCTCGAAGGGCGCCAGCCGGGCCCCCGCCAGTGCCAGGGCCTCCTCGTCGCGGTCGATGCCGATCAGGTGAAGGTCCGGGAAGCGCTGCAGGAGGGCCTCGGAGTGTCCGCCCATGCCGAGCGTCGCGTCGATCACCACGGGGGTCTCACCGCGGCTCCGTGCGGCCTCGAGGCCGGGGGCCAACAAATTGATGCACCGGTCCTTGAGGACCGGTACATGGCGTTCGGACGTCGGCTTCGCCTGGTCGGGATCCGTCATGCCTTCGTCCTTTCGTTGGCCTTGTTTGCTTTGAGCTTTGCTGGTTGCGCTTTGCTGGTTGCGGATTGCTTGGTACTGCTCTTACGCAACGTTCCTTGGTCCAGATCCCCATCCGCGCCTATCCTGCGCCGGCCTGGCTCCGGGGAAGTGAGCCAGGACAACAACCGGATGGGCGGCTGGAGATCTCGATCAAGGAACGTTGTTTGCTGGTGGATCAGTGGGGGTTCAGAGAATCCCCGGGATGGCGTCGTCTGTTTCCGAGAAGGCGGTTTCCTTTTCGGCCAGGTACTCATTCCAGGCCTGGGCGTCCCAGATC
>NZ_JBFTZW010000068.1:0-16690 GCF_056406555.1 Arthrobacter sp. P1_B4 | reverse complement strand
ATGCAGCTGGGCGTAGTACGCGTTGATCTGGCGTGCGCGCTTGGCACCAAAAATCACCAGTCCGTACTTCGAGTCGGCGGCCTTCAGCAGCTCGTCGATCGGCGGGTTGATGATGCCTTCAAGGTTCGTGGACACGAATTCTCCAAATTCTAACGGGCCGGTACGTCCCGGCGCCTAGCGCGGGTTCGGGGTCAGCCCCATGAGTGAAACAAGCTCGTCCGCTGCCCGACGAACGTCATCATTGATGACGGTGTGGTCGAACTCCGGTTCAGCGGCAAGTTCTAGTTTAGCGGTTTCCAGCCTCTGCTGCTGTTCTTCGGCGCTTTCCGTGCCGCGGCCGACCAGCCGGCGGACCATTTCGTCCCAGCTCGGGGGCGCCAGGAACACAAACTGGGCATCCGGGACGGCCTGCTTGACCTGCCGGGCGCCCTGCAGATCGATCTCCAGCAGCACCGAGCGGCCCTCGGCAATGGCGGCGTCAACCGTGCTCCGCAGCGTGCCGTAGCGGTTCCGGCCATGGACGACGGCCCACTCGAGCAGTTCGCCGTTTTCGACCAGGGAATCGAATTCCTCGGCCGATTTGAAGAAGTAGTGGATCCCGTCCTGCTCCCCCGGCCGCGGCGGACGCGTAGTGGCCGACACGGAGAGCCAGACGCCGGGGTAGTTGTCCCGGATGTAGGTGGACACGGTGCCTTTGCCAACAGCCGTCGGGCCGGCGAGGACTGTCAGTCCCGGTTTCTTGCTCACATATTCCTTTGGGCGGTGGTGGGCAGCTCGGCGGACCGGGCTACTTGTCGTCAATAAAATCTACCAGCGCCCGGCGCTGGTGGATTCCCAGGCCGCGGACCCGTCGGGATTGTGCGATGCCGAGCTGGTCCATGATGGCCGCCGCCCGGACCCGGCCGATCCCGGGCAGGGCCTCGAGCAGCTCCACGATTCTCATGCGGGCAATGGCGTCGTCGGATTCGCCTGCACTGATGACATTGGCGATGGTCAGCTCGCCCGTCTTGAGCCGCTCCTTTGCCTCGGCCCTGGTGGCTCTTGCGGCAGCGGCCTTGCGAAGGGCGTCGGTACGCTCCTGAGGAGTGAGTGGTCTCAAACTCACGGAAGGCCTCCCTGCATGGCGGGACGGGGCACTCATGCCCTTGCCCCGAACCTACCGTCAGGCGGCGGCAGAAATCAATGGAAATCTGCGCGCCGGCCAGTTCGGGAACGGGAAAAGCGCAATCCCGAACGGGACAGCCCCCGGCCCGGGTCCGGCAGCTCCGGTCCCGGGCCGGCGAGGCGGCTTCCGCTAAGCCGCGAGGAGTTCGTCGAGGGTGCGCCGCGCGGCATCCCGGAGGGACTGCAGCTGCGGTCCGGCGCCGAGAATGTCCCGGCTCGAGGTCCCCAGGACCTGGGGATAGGCCGCACCGAACGTGCGGCGCAGGTCCGCGGCCGTGGCGCCCTGAGCGCCCAGCCCCGGGGCCAGGATCGGCCCGCGGACCGCCGCCAGATCGATATCGAGTGCGGAAAGGGCCGAGCCCACCGTGGCACCGACCACCAGGCCCACGGAACCGAGCGAACCGTCATAGCGCTGGTTCTCCACCGCGGCCGCTTCGGTGATCCGCCGTGCGACGGAATCCGCCCCGCCGACGTGCTGGACCGAGGCGCCCTCCGGGTTCGAGGTCAGCGCGAGGACGAACACCCCGCGCCCGGTCCCGGCCGCCAGGTCCAGGGCGGGCCGGAGCGACTCAAAGCCCAGGTACGGGCTCAACGTCACCGAATCCGCGGCCAGGGCCGAGCCGTCCCGCAGCCAGGCATCCGCGTAGGCGGCCATGGTGGAGCCGATGTCGCCGCGTTTGGCGTCCGCGATGGTCAGCACGGACGCTTCCGCCGCCGCGGCCAGGGTGCGTTCGAGCACGGCGATTCCAGCCGATCCGTGGCGCTCGTACAGGGCCACCTGCGGTTTCACCGCGGCAGCGAGGGAGCCCACTGCCTCCAGCACGGTCAGCGAGAAGCGTTCCAGCCCGGCGGCGTCGTCAGTGAGCCCCCAGCGCTGCAGCAGCGCCGGGTGCGGGTCGATGCCGACGCACAGCGGGCCGCGGTCCGCCATGGCCCGCCCCAGCCGGGAGCCGAAGGTTTCCCGGCCGGCCGCCGGGGCGGTGGATGCCTCAGGCATCCTGGAGCGCCTTCAGGTTCGCGGCGTGTTCCTGCAGGCTCGTGACCGACCATTCGTAGGTGCGCAGCGCCTCGATGGCCTGGACGGCGGCGTTGAACTCGGCCACGGTGGTGATGCACGGGATCCCGATCGAGGTCGCGGCGGCACGGAGTTCGTAGCCGTCGCTGCGGGCCTCGCCGCCGGAGGGGGTGTTGAAGACCATGTCGATCTCGCCGGCGATGATGAGGTCGGCGATGGTGCCTTCGCCTTCGGCGCTGGAGCCTTCGGCGACCTTCCGGACCGGGGTGGCCTGGATCCCGTTGCGGCGGAGCACGTCGGCCGTGCCGCCGGTGGAGACGATCTCGAAGCCGAGGTCCGAGAGCCGCTTGACGCCCATGATGACCGAGCGCTTGTCCCGGTTGGCCACCGAGACGAAGATCTTGCCCTCGGTGGGCAGGGCGTTGTTCGCGGCCGCCTGGCTCTTGGCGAAGGCCGTGTCGAAGTGCTTGTCGATGCCCATGACCTCGCCCGTGGAGCGCATTTCCGGGCCGAGCAGGGAGTCGACCACTTTGCCCTCCGGGGTGCGGAAGCGGCTGAACGGCAGCACGGCTTCCTTGACCGAGACCGGCGCGTCCAGCGGCAGGGTGGAGCCGTCGCCGCTCTCCGGCAGCATCTTGTAGGCGCTGCGGAGCTGGTTGATGGTGACGCCGGTGCCGATCAGGGCCGCGGCTTTCGCCATCTGGACACCCGTGGCCTTGGAGACGAACGGGACGGTGCGGGACGCGCGCGGGTTGGCTTCGAGGACGTAGAGCACGTCGGAGGCCAGGGCGAACTGGATGTTGATCAGGCCGCGGACGCCCACGCCCTCGGCGATCGCCAGGGTGGCGGTCCGCACCCGTTCCAGCACGTTGCCGCCCAGGGTGATGGGCGGCAGGACGCAGGCCGAGTCGCCGGAGTGGATGCCGGCCTCCTCGATGTGTTCCATGATGCCGCCGAGGTACATCTCCGTGCCGTCGTAGAGGGCATCGACGTCGATCTCGACGGCGTCCTCGAGGAAGCGGTCGATCAGCACCGGGTGGTCGGGGGTGATCTCGGTGGCGTTGGCGATGTAGCGGGAGAGGTTGGGCTCGTCGTAGACGATCTCCATGCCACGTCCGCCGAGGACGTAGGAGGGCCGGACCAGGACCGGGTAGCCGATCTCGTCGGCGATCTTCTTGGCGTCCTCGAAGGACACGGCGGTGCCGTTCTTCGGCGAGACGAGCCCGGCCTTGTCGAGGACGCGGGAGAAGGCGCCGCGGTGTTCGGCGAGGTCGATTGCCTCCGGCGAGGTGCCGAGGATCGGCACGCCGGCGTCTGCGAGCTGCTGGGCGAGCTTGAGCGGGGTCTGGCCGCCGAGCTGGACGAAGACGCCCATGACCCCGCCGGTGCGCTCCTCGGCCGCGATGACCTCAAGGACGTCCTCCAGGGTGAGCGGTTCGAAGTAGAGCCGGGTGGAGACGTCGTAGTCGGTGGAGACGGTTTCCGGGTTGCAGTTGACCATCACGGTCTCGTAGCCGGCCTTGCGCAGCGCCATCGAGGCGTGCACGCAGGAGTAGTCGAACTCGATACCCTGGCCGATCCGGTTGGGGCCGGACCCGAGGATGATGATGGACGGCTTGGCGTGCAGCGCAACCTCGTCCTCCTCGTCATAGGAGGAGTAGTGGTACGGGGTGTAGGCGGCGAACTCGGCCGCGCAGGTGTCCACGGTCTTGTAGACGGGACGGATGCCCAGGGCCTGCCGGACCCCGCGGACGACGTCCTCGGAGTTGTGGGTCAGCGCACCGATCTGTTCGTCGGAGAAGCCGTGGCGCTTGGCGCGGGTCAGCATCTCCGGCGTCAGCGCCGCGGCCTGGCGGATTTCGAGCGAGATCTCGTTCAGCAGCTGGAGCTGGTCCAGGTACCAGGGGTCGATCTTGGTCGCCTCGAAGAGCTGTTCCGCGGTGGCGCCGCCGAGCAAGGCCCGCTGCACCTGGTGCAGGCGCTCGGTGGTGGGACGCTTGGCCTTCTCGATCAGCTCCGCGACTTCCCATTCCGGGACGTGGCTGAAGTCCAGCTGGGAGCCCTTCTGCTCCAGGGAGCGCAAGGCCTTCTGCAGCGCCTCGGTGAAGTTCCGGCCCATGGCCATGGCCTCGCCCACCGACTTCATGGTGGTGGTCAGGGTGGGGTCCGCCGCCGGGAACTTCTCGAACGCGAAGCGCGGGACCTTCACCACCACGTAGTCCAGGGTCGGTTCGAAGGACGCCGGGGTCTTCTGGGTGATGTCGTTCGGGATCTCGTCCAGGGTGTAGCCAAGGGACAGCTTCGTGGCGATCTTGGCGATCGCGAAGCCGGTGGCCTTGGACGCGAGGGCGGAGGAACGGGAGACGCGGGGGTTCATTTCGATCACGACGACGCGGCCGGTGTCCGGCTCGACGGCAAACTGGATGTTGCAGCCGCCGGTGTCGACGCCGACCTCGCGGATGACCGCGATGGAGATGTCGCGCAGCCGCTGGTATTCGCGGTCCGTCAGGGTCAGGGCCGGGGCGACAGTGATCGAGTCGCCCGTGTGCACGCCGACCGGGTCGAAGTTCTCGATGGAGCAGACCACCACGACGTTGTCGTTCTTGTCCCGCATCATCTCGAGCTCGTACTCCTTCCAGCCGAGGATGCTCTCTTCGAGCAGCACCTCGGACGTGGGGCTGTACTGCAGGCCCTGGCCGACAATCCGGCGCAGGTCCCCCTCGTCGTAGGCCAGCCCGGAGCCCAGGCCGCCCATGGTGAAGGAGGGCCGGACGACCATCGGGTAACCGAGGTCACCGGCCGCGGCGAGTGCCTCGTCCATGGTGTGGATGATGTGGCTGCGGGCCGACTCGGCGCCGCAGCGCTCGACGACGCCCTTGAACTTCTCGCGGTCCTCGCCCAGCTCAATCGCGGCAATGTTGGCGCCGATCAGCTCGACGTTGTACTTCTCCAGGACGCCGTTCTTGTCCAGCGCGATGGCCGTGTTGAGGGCCGTCTGGCCGCCGAGGGTCGGCAGGAGCGCGTCGGGGCGCTCCTTGGCGATGATTTTCTCCACCACTTCGGGGGTGATCGGCTCGATGTAGGTCGCGTCCGCGAACTCGGGGTCCGTCATGATAGTGGCCGGGTTGGAGTTGACGAGGATGACCCGCAGGCCTTCCTCCTTGAGGACGCGCAGCGCCTGGGTGCCGGAGTAATCGAATTCGGCCGCCTGGCCGATCACGATCGGGCCGGACCCGATGACCATGACGCTCTTGAGGTCAGTTCTCTTGGGCATTACTTCGTGTCCTCAGTCTTGGAATCGGTGGCAGTCTTTGTGCCGGTCTCTGTCTTTGAAGAAGCGTCCGCCATCAGTTCGATGAAGCGGTCGAAGAGGTAGGCGGCGTCGTGCGGGCCGGCGGCCGCTTCGGGGTGGTACTGCACGGAGAAAGCCGGAATGTCTAGGCAGGACAGTCCTTCGACGACGTCGTCGTTGAGGCTCACGTGGCTGACCTCGACGCGGCCGAAGCGTTCCTCGGGGGCCTGGGTGGCGCCGTTGAGCGGGGCGTCGACGGCGAAGCCGTGGTTCTGCGAAGTAATTTCGACCTTGCCGGTGCGGCGGTCCATCACGGGCTGGTTCAGGCCGCGGTGGCCGTAGCGGAGCTTGTAGGTGCCGAACCCGAGGGCCCGGCCGAGGATCTGGTTGCCGAAGCAGATACCGAAGTACGGGATCTTCTCATCGAGCACGGAGCGCAGCAGCGCCACCTGGTTGTCCGCGGTGGCGGGGTCGCCGGGGCCGTTGGACATGAAGAAGCCGTCCGGGTTGACGGCCTGGACGTCGGCGAGGGTTGCCGTGGCGGGCAGCACGTGCACCCGGACCCCGCGCTCGGCGAACCGGACGGGGGTCATGCGCTTGATGCCCAAGTCGATAGCGGCAATGCTGAACCGCGGCTCGCCGTCCCAGCCGAAGTCCTTGGGCTCCACCGTGTAGGCGGCGTCCACGCTGACTTCCTCGGCGAGCCGTGAGCCTTCCATCGGCGCGCTGGCCAGGACGGCGTCGATGAGTTCCTTGTCCGTGGAGCGGGCGGCGTCGCCGGAGAAGATGCCGGCGCGCATGGTCTTGTGTTCGCGCAGGTGGCGGGTGATGGCGCGGGTGTCGACGCCCTGGATGCCGACGATCCCCTGCTCGACAAGCTCGTCGTCGAGGGGGCGTTCGGAACGCCAGTTGGAGGGCCGGCGCGCCGCGTCGCGGACGATGTAGCCGGCCACCCAGATGCGGCGGGACTCGGCGTCGTCGGTGTTGACGCCGGTGTTGCCAATGTGCGGCGCGGTCTGGACCACGAGCTGGCGTGCGTAGGAGGGGTCGGTGATGGTCTCCTGGTAGCCGGTCATGCCGGTCGCGAAGACTGCCTCGCCGAGGGCCGTTCCTGTGGCGCCGTAGCTGGTGCCGCGGAAAATCCGGCCGTCCTCGAGCACGAGGACCGCGGGGGTGGATGCTGCTGCTGTCACTGTTTTTTCTGTCACTGTCTCTTCTGACACTGTTTTCTCTGACACTTCGTTGGATTCCGTCACGTCGTTACTTTCCACTATCGGCTTCTGCCTGAGGGGCTGCGGAGATCAAATCTTGGAGGGTGGTGAGGAGCACGGCTTTGTCCTCGGCGCGGCGCGTCCGGTAGCCGGTGTCGAGTTCGTGGGAACCGAGCATCCAGCTGAGCACCAGCAGGCCGTCCTTTTCCACGAACTTTCCGGCCATGCCGCTTTCCTGCCGCACACCGGTCAGGCGTCCGGCCGGGATGAACACCGGGCCGGCGCCCGCGCGCTCGAACAGCACGCCTTCGGGGTGCACGGAGAGCTTGGCGTTGGTGCGGATGCCCAGATTGTGTACGGCGATCCGGTCCAGCCAGTCGCCGGCGGTGGTGGAGGCGACGTACTGGCCGTCGGCGGCGGCCAGCGGAGCGCCGAGTTCGGCGGGAACCTCGGGGAGGGGCTCGACGTCGGACTGGCGGCGCAGGCGGTTACGCCAGCCGACGGCGATGAGGGCAAGCGCGACGCCAATCAGGACGAGCGTGAAGAGCAGGGAGAGGTCCTTCACACTCACGGGCGGCGGCCCGCCGGTCCTGCGTCGAGCGCTTCGGCCGGCCACCGGTACGGGGTGTTGAGTTTTCCGTCGAGAACGGTCGGGTGGCCCTTGAAGAACGTCGCCACTACCTTCCCCGGCAGTTCCCGGCCGGCAAACGGAGAGTTACGGCCCATGGTTGCCATCTTAGAAGGGTCCACGGTCCAGCGCGCAGCCGGGTCCACGAGTATGACGTTGGCAGGCTCCCCGGCCTCGAGCGGGCGGCCCTGGTCCTGGACCCGGCCGATGGCGGCCGGCGCCGTGGAGGTCACACGGGCAAAATCCTCCCAGCCCATCAGGCCTGTTTCGATCATGGTGTGCTGGACCACGGAGAGCGCGGTTTCCAGCCCGGTCATGCCCATGGCTGCCTGCGCCCACTCGCATTCCTTGTGTTCGCTCGGGTGCGGTGCATGGTCGGTGCCGACGACGTCGATCGTGCCGTCGGCCAGGGCGGCCCGGAGGGCCTGGACATCGGCGTCCGTGCGCAGCGGCGGGTTGACCTTGTAGACGGGGTCGTAGCTGCGGGCGAGCTCATCCGTGAGCCAGAGGTGGTGCGGGGTGACCTCGGCCGTGACGTTGACGCCGCGGGACTTGGCCCAGCGGATGATCTCCACGGACCCGGCCGTGGAGACGTGGCAGACGTGCAGGCGGGACCCGACGTGCTGGGCCAGCAGCACGTCCCGGGCGATGATGCTCTCTTCGGCGACGGCCGGCCAGCCGGCCAGGCCGAGGACGGCGGAGACCTCCCCCTCGTTCATCTGGGCGCCGGCGGTGAGGCGGGGTTCCTGCGCGTGCTGGGCCACGACGCCGTCGAATGCCTTGACGTATTCGAGCGCGCGGCGCATCAGCACCGGATCGTGGACGCAGATGCCGTCGTCGGAGAACACCCGCACGTGGGCGCGGGAGTCGGCCATGGCGCCGAGCTCGGCGAGCTGCTCCCCTGCGAGGCCCACGGTGACTGCTCCCACCGGGCGGACGTCCACCCAGCCGGCGGTCCGGCCAAGGGTGAGGACTTGCTCCACGACGCCGGCGGTGTCCGCCACCGGGGTGCTGTTGGCCATGGCGTGCACGGCCGTGTAGCCGCCCAGGGCGGCGGCCCGGGTGCCGGTTTCGACGGTTTCGGCGTCTTCGCGGCCGGGTTCGCGCAGGTGGGTGTGGATGTCCACCATGCCCGGGAGCGCGACAAGGCCCGCGGCGTCAATTACTGTTGCGTCCCGCACCCCGGCGCCGTCGGCGTCCAGCTGACGGCCGCGGGCGGCGATCACGCCGTCCCGGATCAGGATGTCCCCGGCTGCTCCGCCCAGGATCGAGGCCCCCCGGATGAGGTAGGCGCCGCTGTTGTCTGCGTTCTGGTGCTGATCGGCCATCAGTGGCTCTCCTGGTGGGAATAAGTGAGGTTCGGAATGGCGGCGTGCGCCGCGGACGCGGCCGCAGAGGAAGAGGCAGGGGCAGAAACTGGTGCGACGGCGGGCTCGCGGTTTTCCCCGGACAGCAGCAGGTACAGGGCCGCCATCCGGACAGAGACGCCGTTGCGCACCTGCGCCAGCACGGTGGAGCGGGGCGAGTCGGCCGCGGCCGCGGAGATTTCCAGGCCGCGGTTCATGGGGCCGGGGTGCATGATGATGGTGTCCTTGAGCCCCAGGCTGTCGAGGGCACGGAGCCGGTTGTCGTCGAAGCCCCAGCGCCGCGAGTATTCGCGCGTGGTGGGGAAGAACGAGGCATTCATCCGTTCGCCCTGGACGCGGAGCATCATCATGGCGTCCACGCCTTGCGCGAGGGTCTCGTCGAGGTCAAAGCTGACGGCGCACGGCCATTTTTCGACACCGATGGGGAGCAGCGTGGGCGGCGCTACGAGGGTGACCTCGGCGCCGAGGGTGCGCAGCAGCCAGACGTTGGAGCGGGCAACGCGCGAGTGCAGGACGTCACCGGCGATGGCGACGCGCATGCCTTTGAGGTCGGCGCCGGCAGACGGCGTGCCGGCGAGCTTCGACCAGTGCCGGCGCATCGTGAACGCGTCCAGCAACGCCTGGGTGGGGTGTTCGTGGGTGCCGTCGCCGGCGTTGATGACGGCGGCGTCGATCCAGTCGGTCGCGGCGAGCCGGTGCGGGGCGCCGGAGGCCCAGTGCCGGATGACCACGGCGTCGGCGCCCATCGCGGCGAGGGTCTGGGCGGTGTCCTTCAGCGACTCGCCCTTGGAGACGGACGAGCCCTTCGCGGCGAAGTTGATGACGTCGGCGGAGAGCCGCTTGGCGGCGGCTTCGAAGGAGATCCGGGTGCGGGTGGAGTCCTCGAAGAAGAGGTTGACCACGGTGCGCCCCCGCAGGGCGGGGAGCTTTTTGACCTCGCGCTCCCCCACCGCAGCCATTTCCTCGGCGGTGTCCAGGATGCGGATGGCGTTGTGCAGGCTCAGGTCTTCGGTGGAGAGCAGGTGCCTCATGCGGTGGCCTCGATGACGACTTCATTGACGGGGGCGCCGTCGGGGGCGCCGTCTGTTGCCCCGCCTCCGGCAGAATCGGTTTCCTCGAGCCGGACCCGGACCTTCTCCGATGAGGAGGTGGGCAGGTTCTTGCCGACATGGTCGGCGCGGATGGGCAGTTCCCGGTGGCCGCGGTCGATCAGCACCGCGAGGCGGACAATCCGCGGCCGGCCGAGATCGATGAGGGCGTCCAGTGCTGCCCGGATGGTGCGCCCGGAATAGAGCACGTCGTCGATCAGCACCACAACTTTGTTGTCGATGCCGGTGCGCGGCAGCTGGGTGGGGTACGGCGGCCTGGTGGGCTGGTGCGAGAGGTCGTCGCGGAACATCGTGACGTCGAGTTGACCGACGATGGCGGCGGCGTCCACGGTGGGATCCGCGGCGGCGATCTTGGCGGCGAGGCGGACGGCGAGGGGATAGCCCCGGCGCGGGATGCCCAGCAGGACGAGGTCCTGGGAGCCCTTGTTGGCCTCAAGAATTTCATGGGCGATACGAGTGAGCGCGCGGTCGATGTCAGCCTGGTTGAGGACAACCCGGGTGAGCACCACCTGCGCCGGACCCGGTGCTGAAGGCACGGAAGTCAAAGCTCGTCTCCCCTTTCCCCGCCTCACGGGACGGAATTAAAAAAGGATTATTTGCTCTTTCAAATTACCACAACGGCACCGTCGCCCCGTCGCCGCCGGAATGCGTTTAACCTCACACGGACATAGGCTCGGTTCCATGACGATGAACGGACCGCGGCCGGGGCATGAACACCCCGGCGGCCCGCGCCAGGGGCCGCTGCCCCGGCAGGCCAACCCGACGTGGCTGGGGCGTGTCCAGCCGGCGAACTACCAGCAGGCTCCTGCCAACGACGGCGGCCAGTTGCGGCCGGCGCTGCCTCCCGCCGGGCCGGCGGGAGGCAGACCGGGCTGGAAGAACGGCCGCGGTTCCGGTGTTTTTGGCCTGGTGATGGCCGGCGGATTCCTGGCGGTCCTCTGCCTCTTCCTGGTGGTGCCCTTCCTGCTGGAAAGGACCGGAATCACCGGCTTTGCCATTGGTTTCGTGGCCTCGCTGGTTCCCCTGGGGACCGTGTTGCTGACGGTGCGCTTCATCGACCGCTGGGAACCCGAGCCGAAACCCCTGCTGCTTTTCGCGTTTGCCTGGGGAGCCGTCGTCTCGATCGCGGTGACGATGCTGATCCAGCCCTATTTCTCACTGGTGGCCGGGCCTGCCTCGGGACTGGACTATACGACGTTCGCCGTGACGGTCCAGGCACCGGTGGTGGAGGAATTCGCCAAGTCCCTGGGGCTGCTGTTGCTCGTGCTCTTTGCCCCGAAACACTTCAACGGACCGGTCGACGGTGTGGTGTTCGCCTTCACCATCGCGGCGGGCTTCGCATTTACCGAGAACATCCTCTACTTCGGCCGCGCCATCGCCGAATCCAGCGACCCCGGCACGGACCTCGCGGTGGTCTTCTTTCTCCGCGGGGTCCTCTCACCCTTCGCCCACGCCATTTTCACGGGTACGACCGGTCTGGTGATGGGCTTCGCCGCCGGCCGCGGGAGCACCGGGCTGTCCGTGCTGGCGTTCTTCGCCGGCCTCGTCCCCGCGATGCTGCTGCACAGCGCCTGGAACAGCATGGGCCGGGACTTCCTGGGCCGGTATGTGATGGTGCAGGTGCCGATCTTCCTGCTGGCGGTGCTGGTGATCGTGCTGCTGCGGGTGGCTGAGCGCAGGCTCACGCGCCAGCGGCTGACCGAATACGCGGCCGCGGGCTGGTTTACCGCGGCCGAGGTGGACATGCTGTCCACTGCCGCCGGCCGCCGTTCCGCGCTGCGCTGGGCCAGGTCCACCGGGCGGGGCGTGCAGATGAAGGCGCTGCTCGATGCAGCCACCCAGCTCGCCCTCACCCGGCAACGGATTCTCAGCGGCCGGGACGTGCCGGCACACCAGCGCGATGAGCAGCACCAGCTCGCCGAGATCGCCGCGCTCCGGGCCGCCGTCGTCGGTTAGGGACCGGGGCAACCGGGGAAAAGAAAGAACCCCGGCCAGGATGTCCTGGCCGGGGTTCTTCGGGGCGCTGAGAGCTTACGCCAGCAGCGAGGGCTTGAGCTGCTGCAGCCGGCCCAGCAGGCCGTTGATGAACGACGGCGACTCGTCCGTGGAGAGCGTCTTGGCCAAGGCCACGGCCTCGCTGACCGCCACGCCGTCCGGGACGTCGTCGTTGTAGAGCAGTTCCCACGTGCCGATCCGCAGGATGATGCGGTCCACGGAGGGCATGCGCTCCAGGGTCCAGCCCTGCGAATAGGTCTCCAGGAATTCGTCGATGGCCACCTGGTGCGAGACCACGCCTTCGACGATTTCGAGGGTGTAGGGGTTGACGATCTGGTCTGTCTGCTCGCGGCGGGACTTCAGCACGTCGAACGCGGAGGCTGAGCGCTGCTCGGCCTCAAAGAGCACATCGAGGGCCCGGTTCCGGGCCTTACCGCGCGCACTCACTAGTCGTTGACCCGGCCGAGGTAGCTGCCGTCGCGGGTGTCGACCTTGACCTTGGTGTTGTTCTCGACGAACAGCGGCACCTGGATCTCGTATCCGGTTTCGAGGGTGGCGGGCTTGGTGCCGGCCGAGGAGCGGTCGCCCTGCAGGCCCGGCTCGGTGTAGGTGATTTCGAGGACGACGCTCGGGGGCAGCTCGATGTAGAGCGGGTTGCCCTCGTGGATGGCGATGTTGACCATCTGGTTCTCGAGCATGAAGTTGGTGGCGTCGCCGACGGTGGCGGCGGAAACGGTGAGCTGGTCGAAGTCCGAGGTGTCCATGAAGACGAAGTCGGCGCCGTCCTGGTACAGGTACTGGTAGTCGCGGCGGTCCACCGTGGCGGTCTCAATCTTCAGTCCGGCGTTGAAGGTCTTGTCGACCACCTTGCCGGACATCACGTTGCGCATCTTGGTGCGCACGAACGCGCCACCCTTGCCGGGCTTGACGTGCTGGAACTCGATGATGTTCCAAAGCTGGCCCTCAAGCTTAAGGACGGTTCCGTTCTTGATGTCGTTAGTGGTTGCCACAGTATCCTCTTAGTTTCTCGATGGTTCCATTCGACCGGTGCTAGCGGTCGGACGCTTATGCCGGGCCGGCATGCCAAGTGGCCGCCAACGCGTGTTTGTCAAAAATCCAAGTTCTATTCTACCGGTTCCGGCGGACAGCTGGCTGACGCGGGCTCAGGACTGCTGTTCCAGCACGTCCCGGGCGCGCTGCAGCGCCACCGTGGAGGCGTAGATGAGGGCCGCGTCGGCGGACCCGGCGACGCGCAGATCCAGTGCCTTGGCGAAGGATTCGACGGCGGCGCCAATGTTCCCGCCGGCGAAGTAGGCCCTGCCGAGGTGCTGGCGGACGGCGGCCTCCTCCAGGGTGCCCTGGGTCTCGGCGAGGAGTTGGCGGAACACCTCCACCGCCCGGTCGAACCGGTTCGAGACCCGGAGCACGTCCGCCTCGAAGATCCGCAGCCGGAGCGAGCCGGGGTCCTTGTAGCGGGCCTCGGCGAGGAGCTCGGCGGCTTCGGCCGCGTGCCCTTCGACGAGCCGGACCAGGATCAGGTCCCCGGGGTCTGTCGAGGCCGCCAGGGCCTCGGCCATGACATCGTCATTGACGATCTGGGGCATCAGGGACTGCGGGTTGATCCGGATCCCGGGAAATCCCGCGTCCGGCCACTCGCTCGTTCCGCCCTTGACCATGTGCATCAGGAGGCAATCTCCTGGTAGGCGGCAAACAGCAGGGACGTGTCCGGGACATCGAGGATGCCGGGCCGGCCGACGCCGTCGAGCACCACGAACCGCAGCAGGTCACCGCGGGATTTCTTGTCCCGGCGCATGCCGTCCAGGAGGGCCTGCCAGCGGTCGCGGCGGTAGGTGATGGGAAGCCCGAGGCTTTCCAGGATGCTGCGGTGCCTGTCGGCGTCGGCGTCGCTGAGCCGGCCGACGCTGCGGGCGAGCTCGGCGGCGAACATCATGCCCACGGAGACGGCGGCGCCGTGCCGCCAGGAGTAACGCTCGGCGAGTTCGATCGCGTGGCCCAGGGTGTGGCCGTAGTTCAGGATCTCGCGCTGGCCGGTTTCCTTCAGGTCCTCGGACACCACCCGGGCCTTGACGCTGATGGCGCGTTCGATCAGTTCGCGCAGGATGTCCGAGCGCGGATCGGAGACAGCGGACGGGTCCTTCTCGATCAGGTCCAGGATGGCCGGGTCGGCGATGAAGCCACACTTGATGACCTCGGCCATGCCGGAGATGATCTCGTTCTTCGGCAGCGTCTCCAGCGTGTCGAGGTCCGCGAGGACACCGGCCGGCGGGTGGAACGCGCCCACCAGGTTCTTGCCCTCGGCGGTGTTGATGCCGGTCTTGCCGCCGACCGAGGCATCCACCATGCCCAGCAGGCTCGTGGGCATGTGGATGACCTTCACGCCGCGCAGCCAGGTCGCGGCGACAAAGCCGGCCAGGTCGGTGACGGCGCCGCCGCCGACGGCGACGATGGCATCGGAGCGGGTGAAGTCGTTCTGCCCCAGCACCTGCCAGCAGAACGAGGCGACCTCGATGTGTTTGCCCTCTTCGGCGTCGGGGATTTCTGCGGTCAGCGCGGTGAACCCGGCGGCGGCCAGCTCTTCCCGGACGGTGTCCCCGGTCAACCGCAGCGCACGGGGGTGGATGACCAGCACGCGCTTGACGCGCTCACCCAGCAGGCCCGGCAGGCTTGCCAAGAGGCCGCGGCCCACTACGACGTCGTAGTTCTCACCCGGCGTTTGTCCGGTGACTTTGATGACGGTTGATTCGGTACTCACTATTCAACTTCCTTTGTCGACGCCGGAGTGGGCACCGCCGCGGCCTTAGCCGCGGCGCGCTCCCCCAGCGCATCTTCCAGCCGGTGAGCCAGCTCCGGAACGCTGCCGCGCCGGACATCGAGGACGAGGTCGGCGAGCCGTTCGTAGACCGGCTGCCGGGTGGCGAACAAGGTCCGCCACCGGCCCATGGCGTCGCCGGCCAGGAGCGGCCGGCCCGAATTTCTGGCGATGCGTTCCGCTACAGTCTCGGCGTCGCATTCGAGGTAAACAACGGTACAGCGGCCCAGGAGCTGCTGGGTACCGGAATCAAGGACGGCCCCGCCGCCGAGCGAAATGACGGCGGTGCCGCCCTGTGCCTCTTCGATGGCCTGGGCCACGGCCCGGGCCTCCATTTCGCGGAAGGCGTGCTCGCCGCGGCTGGCGAAGATCTCGGCGATCGTCCCGTGCTGGGCCACCACGAGGGCGTCGGTGTCCATGAAGGCGCACCCCAAGTGCTCGGCGAGCTGCTGTCCGATCGCCGATTTGCCCACGGCCATCGGTCCGATCAGGACCACCGGGCCAACGATATTTGCCGCGGGCGCCGCCGCGACGGACGGCCCGTCGGTTTTCCCGGCCGGCACTAGTGGCCGATCGAGTCCAGGGACGCCGGAATGCTGTCCAGGTAACCCTTGATGTTGCGGGCGGTCTCCTGCACGGAGTCACCGCCGAATTTTTCCGCGACCGCTTCGGCGATCACGAGGGCCACCATGGCCTCGGCCACCACACCGGCGGCCGGCACGGCACAGACGTCGGAGCGCTGGTGGTGGGCCTTGGCGGCCTCCCCCGTGCTGACGTCGACCGTCCTGAGCGCGCGGGGCACGGTGGCGATCGGTTTCATGGCGGCACGGACGCGCAGGACATCGCCAATGCTCATGCCGCCCTCGATCCCGCCTGCGCGGTTGGAGGTACGGATGATCTTGCCGTCCGCGTCTTTGACGATCTCGTCGTGGGCGGCGGAGCCGCGGCGCGCGGCGGTCAGGAAGCCGTCGCCGACTTCAACGCCCTTGATGGCCTGGATGCCCATGAGGGCGGCCGCCAGACGCGAGTCGAGGCGCCGGTCCCAGTGCACGTAGCTGCCGAGTCCCGGGGGGAGGCCGTAGGCAAGCACTTCGACGACGCCGCCGAGGGTTTCGCCTTCCTTGTGCGCGACGTCGACCTCGGCCACCATGGCGTCCGAGGTTTCGCGGTCGAAGCAGCGCAGCGGGTCGGCATCCAGGGCGAGCACGTTGCCCGGCACCGGCAGCGGCCGGCCCTCCGGCACGGCGACGCTGGCGATGGATACGGTGTGGGAGACGAGCTCGATGCCGAGCTGCTTGAGGAAGGCCGCGGCGACCGTGCCGAGTGCCACCCTCGTGGCCGTCTCGCGGGCGCTGGCGCGCTCCAGGACCGGGCGGGCCTCGTCGAAGCCGTATTTCTGCATGCCGGTGAAGTCTGCGTGGCCGGGCCGCGGGCGCGTCAGCGGGGCGTTCCGGGCCTGGTCGGCCAGGATTTCGGGCTCCACGGGATCGGAGGACATGATCTGTTCCCACTTGGGCCATTCGGTGTTGCCGACCTGGATGGCGACGGGGCCGCCCTGGGTCAGGCCGTGGCGGACTCCGCCGAGGATCGTGACCACGTCCTGCTCGAATTTCATCCGGGCGCCGCGGCCATAGCCGAGCCGGCGGCGGGCCAGCGCCTCGCTGATGTGGGCGCTGGTGAGTTCCACACCGGCGGGCACGCCTTCAATTATTCCGACCAGTGCCGGGCCATGGGATTCTCCGGCAGTCAACCAACGCAACATACATTCCATCCTGCCATGTCGGGCGGTTAGAACACCCGTCGGGGCGCCCCGACTGCGTCACACATCACATCTGTGACACCGGCAGGGAGGGCCCCGCCCAGCCCGGTGAAGTGCCGTACCTGCTCCACCGCCTGGTAGATCAGCATTTCCAGGCCGGGGACCACCGTTCCGCCGGCTTCCTGCCAGACCGCGGCGATCCGGCTGGGCCATGGATCATAGGCGACGTCCAGGAGGACGCCCGGGCTGCCATGCGGAGGCAGTTCTCCTGGACGTTTCGCCGCCAGCTCTTCGGCCAGTTCACCGGCCAGTGCGTCTGC
>NZ_JBFTZW010000067.1:0-17370 GCF_056406555.1 Arthrobacter sp. P1_B4 | reverse complement strand
ACGTTGATCTGGCCCTCTACTGGAATGGGCGCCCCTAGTCCGATACCTCAGGAGGATGAACTCCTCCAAGATTCATCCACAGCCCACCGCCAGCGAAGGGCGCGCCCGGTTAAGTCCGGGTGCGCCCTTCCTGTGTAAAACCCGCGAAGTGGTTCAAACCACCCGATTCAGTCGACGAGCACCGAAGCCTTGGTTTTCTCCGATACTTCAACGCGGCCCTGAACGTTGCCGGACCGGTGATGCAGCCAGTTAGCCACCGCCAGAAGCGCCACGAGTCCGAACGTGCTCAGGAGCTGGGGACGGGAATCCTCGCCGATGAAGCCCACGGTGAAGATCGCCGCGAGGATGAGCAAACCGAAGCCCGTGAGCCACGGGAAGCCGGGCATCCGCAGGGGAAGCGCCGTTCCCTCCCGGTCGGCGCGGAGGCGCAGCGCGAGCTGGGCGAGGAGCGCGGACGTCCACACCAACAGGCACGTCGAGCCCACAATGTTGAGCAGCACGGGAAGGACCTTCTCCGGGAAGGCCAGCTCCAGCACAACCGTGACAACACCGAAGGCAACGCTGGCCAGGACCGCGACAACCGGAACCCGGGCCTTGGACACGGAAGCGAGCAGACGTGGCGCTTCGCCGCGCTCGGCAAGGGAGAACGCCATCCGGGAGGCACCGTAAAGGTTGGCGTTGAGGGCGGAGAGCAGTGCCGCTACAGCCACCAGGGTGATGGCGGTGGCTGCGCCGGGCATGCCGGCCGCATCCAGCACCGCGGCGAACGGGCTCTTCAGCCCCGCCGAACCCACGGGAACCACGGCCGCGATCACGAAGATCGCACCGATGTAGAAGATGAGGATGCGCCACAGCACCGTCCGGACTGCCTTCTTCACACTGCGGGCCGGTTCCGCGGTTTCAGCTGCCGCCACGGAGACGATCTCGGTGCCGCCGAACGCGAAGGCCACCACGAACAGGGCTGTGGCGATCCCGGCAAAACCGTCGGGTGCGAAGCCGGCTCCGGTGAAGTTGGCCAGGCCCGGCGACTGCACGCCCGGCAGCCAGCCGAAGAGCAGGGCGGCGCCCACCAGGAGGAACCCGACGATGGCTGCGACCTTGAGCAGGGCGAACCAGAACTCGAACTCGCCGAAGTTCTTCACGCTGGTGAGGTTCACAGCGGTGAGCACCACGATGAACACGAAGGCCATCAGCCATACCGGCAGGGCCGGGAAGATGGTGGACAGCAGGCCTGCCGCACCGAGCGCTTCGGCCGCGATGACCACCACGAGCTGCAGCCACCAGAGCCAGCCCACCGTGGCACCTGCCACCGGCCCGTAGGCCTTGGCGGTGTAGACGGAGAAGGCGCCGCTGTCCGGGTTGGCGGCGGCCATTTCGCCGAGGGCCCACATCACCAGGATGATGAGGGTGCCGGCCACGAGGTAGGAGATCAGCACGGCTGGGCCCGCGGCCTGGATGCCGGCGCCGGAGCCGATAAAGAGGCCCGCGCCGATGGCGCTACCGAGCCCCATCATGGTGAGCTGGCGGGGTTTGAGTGCGGCGCCCAGTGGGCGGCCAGACGTCATTGTCTGTTGTTCCATGAGGAGTCCTCTGGTTTGTTGGTGGAACGGATGGGGTTTCAGGTCAGTCGGTTTCTCAGGCTGCGTGGGCTTCCAAAACCCGGAGCACGCGATCGTTGGAGGCGGGGCCGGCAACGGTGATCCGCACACCGTCCCCCTGGTAAGCCCGGACCATGATGCCGGCGGCGTCAAACGCGTCCACCAGCCTCGCCCGGAGGCGTTCGTCCGCGCGGATCCACAGGAAATTGCCCTGGCTCGGCTGCAGCTTCCAGCCCTGGGCTTCCAGCTGCGCGGCCATCCGTGCACGCTCCTGCCTGACGGCGGCCACCCGCGCTTCCATCTCCTCCCCGGCGTCCAGCGATGCGATGGCCGCCCTCTGGGCCAGCGCGCTCACCGAGAAGGGAAGGGCAGTCCGGCGCAGTCCCTCGGCGATGTCCGGCGCCGCCACGGCGTATCCCACGCGCAGGCCGGCGAGCCCGTAGGCCTTCGAGAAGGTGCGCAGGATGCACACGTTCGGGTACTGGCGGTAGAGCGCCAGGGAATCGGGGCCGCTGCCCGCTTCGGCGTATTCCACGTAGGCCTCGTCGATCACCACAAGGATGTCGGAGCGGACGGACCGCAGGAAGGCCTCGATACGTTCATGGCTGATCGGTACGCCGGTGGGATTGTTGGGGGTGCAGAGCAGGATGACCTTCGTGCGGGCAGTGACGGCCGCGGCCATGGCGTCAAGGTCGTGCCCCTCAGCGCCGTCCAGCGGGATGCGGACCGGCTGGGCGCCTGCTAGCTCCACCAGGATGGGGTAGGCCTCGAAGGAACGCCACGCGAAGATCACTTCATCCCCGGCGTCGCACAGGCCGGTGATGATCTGCTGGAGGACGCCAACGCTGCCGGGTCCCACCGCCACTTCTCCGGCCGTGACACCCAGGTGCCCGGCGAGCCGTTCGCGGAGTTCGACGGCGGCACTGTCAGGGTAGCGGTTCATCGTACCGGCCGCTGCGGCCACCGCAGCGGCGGCAGCGGGCAGTGGCTCGTAGTGGCTTTCGTTGCTGGCGAGGGCCGCGATGTCCGTGCCGGCGCTGCGCCGGCCCGGGACGTAGGGCGGAAGTCCGGCCACAGCGCCACGAAGGGCGGGATGCGCGGTGTCCGGTGCGGTTAGGAGCTGATCACGGGTCATGAGCAACGATCATGATTGTGACCCGGCACACAATGCAAGATACGCTCAACTCATTGGGATTTCTGCTCAACTTCTAGTGTCTGTGGTGAAAATATGACCATCCCGAACCCCCGCACCCTGGATTCCCTCGACGGCAGGATCATCCTGGCCCTCGACAAGGACCCGGAAGCCAGTGCCCTGGCACTCTCGCGGACACTCGGCGTCGCACGGAACACGGTCCACGCCCGGCTGGGACGGCTCGAGCGCAGCGGCGCGCTCCGCTCCTTCAGCCGGAGGCTGGATCCCGCCGCGCTTGGCTATGACCTGATGGCTTTCCTCTCGCTGTCCATCAGCCAGACGCGAACAGGCGCGGTGGAAGACGGACTCGCCGCGATCCCGGAGGTCATCGAGGTGCACGCCACCACCGGGGACGCGGACCTCATGGCCAAGGTGGTGGCCCGCAGTACGGCTGATCTCTACCGCATCACCAACGAGATCCTGGAAATCGAGGGGATCCAGCGGACCAGTACGGCCATTTCCGTGCTGGAACTCATGCCGCCCCGCTACGACGGCCTCCTCGGCCGGCTGTCGGAGCAGGAATCCCGCCCTTCCACCTGACCGCGCGACGCACACCACAAGTGCGCAAATTTTCAGTTCCAACCGCGTCTTCCTGCCAAATATCCCAATCGAACTCCACTCTCTTGCCTATCTGTGAACCAGCCCACATGATTCCTGCATGACTTCACTTACCGTCTCCGGCCGCGTGGCGCAGGTTCTCAGCAGCTGCCTCAGCGATGTCTTCGGCGTGATGGGCAACGGAAACGTCTACTTCCTGGATGCCGCGGAAAAGCTGGGCCTCCGCTTCTCCGCCGTCCGCCATGAAGGCGCCGCCATCGCCGCGGCCGACGCCTACTACCGGACGTCAGGACGTCTCGCCGCGGGCACCACCACCTACGGGCCCGGCTACACCAATGCTCTTACCGCCCTCGCAGAGGCGGTCCAGGCGCAAATCCCCGTGGTGCTGGTCACCGGCGACGCTCCGAGCAGTGGCAACCGGCCCCAGGACGTGGACCAGGCGGCAATCGCCGCGGGCCTCGGCGCGGCGACCTTCACCGTCACCCGTGAAGCCGCAGGCTCCATCACGCAGCAGGCGGTGGAATACGCGCTCACCAAGCGGACCGCCGTCGTCATTGCCATTCCCTACGACCTCGCGGCGCTCGAGGCTGCTGAAGAGGAACTTCCCGCACCGCTGGCACCGGCGGTGAGTGAGGACGTCGACGGCGGCCTCGGGCAGGTAGCCCGCCTGCTCGCCGGGGCGAAGCGGCCGCTGATCCTCGCCGGCCGCGGTGCGCATCTCGCCGGTGCCGGCCCGGAGCTCCGCGAGCTCGCCGACCGCCTGGGCGCGCTGACCGCCGGAACCGCACTGGCGCTTAACCTCCTCCAGGGCGAGGGGTACCTCGGCGTCGCGGGCGGGTTCGGCACGGACACCGCGGCCGGGCTCATGGGTGAGGCCGATGTGGTCCTCGTGGCCGGGGCAAGCCTGAGCCCCTTCACCATGCGGTTCGGGCACCTGCTCGGCCCGGACAGCACCGTCATCCAGATCGACGCCGCCCTGCAGCCGACGCACCCCCGGGTGGACACGTTCGTCAGCGCGGACGTGAAGTCTGCTGCGGGACGCATCCTGAAGATGCTGGCTGGCCCGGCCTCGCCGGACGCCAGCCCCGCAGAAGCCTGGCGCGCGGAAGCCCGCAGACGCCTGGCCGAAGGACCGGCCCACCATCCAGGCTCAGCGGAGACGCCGGACGGCCGGCTGGACCCGCGCTCCCTTGCCACGGCACTGGATGCGGTGCTGCCGGAGCGCCGCACGGTGGTCCAGGATGGAGGGCACTTCGTCGGCTGGGCACCCATGTACTGGCGCATCCCGAGGCCCCAGGACCTGGTCATGGTGGGGACCGCCTACCAGGCCATCGGACTGGGCCTCGCCAGCGCCGTCGGGGCATCCCGCGCAGTGGAGGACGGCCGCACCCTGGTGCTGGCCTCCGGTGACGGCGGTTTCCTGATGGGCCTGTCCGACCTCGAATCGCTGATTGGCGCGGCCAGCAGCGCCGTCGTGGTGATCTACAACGATGCCGCCTACGGAGCCGAAATCCACCAGTACGGCTCCCAGGGCCTGACCGAAAAGCCCATGCTGATCCCCGAGGTGGACTTCAGCGGCATCGCCCGCGCGCTCGGTGCCGAATCCGCGATCATCCGCTCGCTGGCGGACCTTTCCGCGCTCCAGGACTGGATCGACGCCGGCGCCAGGGGAACCTTCGTGGCCGACTGCCGGATCACGTCGAGCGTCCGGGCCCCGTGGCTGAGCGAGTGGATGCAGGCCTCGCAGGCCGCGAAGGCGGCGGTGGCCGGGTAACTGCCGCGCGCCCAACGGAGCTGAGGGTTCTGGAAAGCCAGACTTCCCCGTTCCGAGGAGGCACAGCCAGCACGCTTCCAACGAGTTCACGCATGAGGGACGCGGAGTTCGTCGCCGTGGCGTACCACTGCTGCCCGTCCGCATCGGATGAGACAGCGCTCTACTACTCCGAGACCAAATGCGACGCGCTAGTCTCAACTCCGCTTGGTTGGGGCCAGCCTGAAGCAGACTCGTCCCATGTGGACCACATTTATCCCAGACCTTTTGGTGGCAGTTTTCGGGGCCGGATTGACAGTTCTCATCGCATTCTTGACGTTTCGGCACCAGCTAAAGGTGACTGAACGCGTCGAATTGAACCGCCTGATTAGCGACCTAAACCTCCGCCGAGTCCTGCACGAGATCACCGATCCTCGTCTCGTCCATGGCGCAAAAGACATTGATGATTTCAAGCACGCGAACTTAAGCGTTCTGGACATACGGGAACAGACTAAACGTTGTCGGTCATCACCTGCGCCCAAATTCCCCCGCCCAAGAACCGGTGTCTGGCTTGATCAAAGGCTGTAATCGGTACCTCGAAGCGGGGATGTACGAGCCTGAAAAGTACCATTTTCATCTGCAGGAACTCCGGGGCGAAGTTCAAGCCTGCATCAACAAAATTGCAGCTGGTGACGACAAGATTAAGCCTCTCGATCCAGGAAGTTCAGCCTACTGAATTGCGGTCAAAGACAGCTCAAAAGGAAATGAGGCGTCGAGTCAGGGGCAGAAGCGCGTCCCGCGGGTAGGCTGCCTGAAGGGGAATGAGAGGAACAGACCGAATGACACAAGCAGCCGTCACGCATTATGAGGTGCTTGGAGTACAAACGACGGCCGACACAGCCGAAATCAAAAAGGCATACCAGCGAAGCCTCAGGACGTCGCATCCAGATGTGGGTGGCAGCACCGGCTTATTCCGACTCGTTCAGGAAGCCTACGAGGTCCTCTCCGATCCGGCTCGTAGAGCGGCCTACGACCGCACTCCGCAGGACAGAAGCACCGGGCACGCAGGAGGAACCAGCAGCCACAGGCCGCAACAGAAACAGTCACGGTCCAATTCGGACTCATCGCAGCAGAAGGCTGAAGCAGGCTTCGCTGAAATGGAGCAGCCGCCCACCCCAACTCCGTGGAACGGACCGGCGGTGGAATACCGGCCTCCACTTGTCCCGCCGTCGGGCGAAGCCCGCAAGATTCGTCGGCCCGCACCTCCCTGGACACGCACTTGGCGAACCGTCTTCTACGTCTTGGGCAGTGTGTGCACCGCCCCTCCCCTATTCAGTACGATCTGGTACTTCAGCACTACYCAGACAAACCCCAACTGGTTGGTAATGGGGCTAACCTGTCTTCTTATCACCGCCCTAACTGCCGGATTCTGGTGTGTCGCTGCCATGCTCCCGAAGTGGTGGACAAAAAGGAAACGCCCTGCACCTCCCGCCATCCTTGCCAGCGCTTATCTAGTTGAGGAGATTCTCAGCCGCACCGTCCATGGTGTGCCCGGTCGGGGTCTCTCGGTGGGACACTTCGGGGACAGGGCGGAGATCGGCGCAGAGGGCGAACGGCGCACGGCCCGGCTCATCACCCACTCAGTCCTTCCGGTAATCCCCTCTGCCCGACTCATCAACGGGCTCCGTTGGCCTGGGTCCGAACACGCCGACCTCGATCATGCCGTTATTGCCGGAAACAGAATCGCTCTAATCGACTCAAAGATGTGGGCAGACGGCGCCTATTGGTGGGACAATAAGCAGCTTTTCCGCAACGGCCGAGAGCTCAAGGCCTTTGGGCTGGGAGCAGGTGTCGAGGCGATTCGTGCCGTCTATCCCGGATATATCGTTGAAGGCTGGGTAGTACTGCATTCACCAACGGGAAGACTCTCCCTACCGTCGGTTGAGCGTGCTGGCATGTTCCCGCTTCCCGGGCGGGCACCCATCCGGATGGTTACTCCACGAGAACTTGTATCCGAGGTCCATGCTTTCTTGGTACAGGGCGATGCTCCGCATGTGGTCCAGGTCCCAGCTTTGGCCGGACTCCTCCGCTCCATGTTGTAGACAAGGAACAAAGTTAGGCCTGCTGTCCCCAAACTCCTACTGTCCCGGCGCGCGGTAGGACGGCGTCTTTCTCGCAGCTTCGTCGATGTCGTCCACGGTCATGAGCGGCATCAGGCAGACGAAGTCGACGCCGTCGATCCCCTGCTGGTACTCATCAGGCCCTTCCACCACGTTGACGCTGCCGCGGTGCCGAAGCGGTCCACGCGGTGGAGTCGGCCGCGTTGCCTGCAGACGCGTTTAGCAAGTAGGCCGCGGCGATGACGGCCACGGCCAACGGCCTGGCGGGATAGAACTTGGACGGCGGCATGGGTGCCCGCCGCCGTCGGGCTCTTAAGCGGGAACGACTAACTCCCGAGGGCAGACAATCTCAGTGGGGTGCGCCAGAATTTAAGCAGCGGGGCCGCCCCGTCTGATACAAGTTCTGAGGGATCCATGGGAGAACCGGCACAGGTCACCGACAATTACGCCCAGTTCATCGCCCGGCTTGAAACCGCCACCAAGAGTCTAAGTAACAGGCGTCAGTCACTGAGCAAGTCACTCGCGATCCTCACCCTGCTCAGGGATCAGAACCTCGCCGGCATGGAGTCGTGGGAGCAGCGGCGGGCCAAGACCAGCACGCTACTGGCGGAGCACTCCCAGGGGCCGGAAGCCGAGTCCGTCAGGGAACTCCTGGAGGTCGCACTCAGGATGGAACCGATGTTCCGCAACCGCACCGAACGGATCGGGCAGCGGGTGGAGCTGCTCCGAAAACGGTCCGACGAACTCACAAAATCGCTTGTGGAGCTTGAGAAGAGCAAGGCCAAACTGGAGTCCTCCAGAATGCTTGCGCTGGAGCGGGATAATTTAAGCAGGGCTGTTGCGAAATTGGCGGGCACACCGGAAGGCCCGGTTGGGGGCCTATCCGACGCTGGCATCCTCGACGATCTCAAGAGGGCCCGTGAGGCAATCGCCTTCGCCGAGGCACTCCTGGAAGTGAAGGGAAAATGAGCAACTCTCTCCCCAAACCCGAGCAAAGGCTGCTCGTGACTTTCACCTCTCAGCAATGGAGCGGTCGGCCGGGTATGGATGCCTCTTATTTGTGTCTGGGGCTCGGATTCGTCGGGTTCGTCGTTTGCCTCGTGCTGATGATCTTCTTTGCCGGCCTTCGGGACCCCGGAGCCGCGGCACTCTTCATCGTCGGCTTTGCAGTCGCGTTGACAACTCTCATCGTCGTGGCGAAATCGTMCAGCGAGAAGAAATTCCTGATCGGCATCAACCAGAGTGTCAATGAAACCATCCTTGAGCTGACCGGCAATCCGGACGACCGACTGTCACTGCGCAGTTTCCGGAGGTTCATCGAGCATGAGCAGCGCATTCCGTTGCCTGTCCACGGCGTGCAGGGCCTTGAGCTGGTCGTCGTCAGGGAAGGCGAATCCGCCGTCGCAGGCCGAAAGCATGCAGCACAAAGCCGAACGGCACCGCCGAGTCCATCGTCAATCCACCCGCCGCTCGTTACAACGACCCAATTGATGATTGCCGTAACGCCGCCCGATTACGGAACGACCAGCTTCGACCGACTGCTGAAAGCTACCCTCGACACCGACTGAACGCATACGCGGGTTGTTTGGCGCAAGGCTCCCCTGCCGGCAACCACCCACCCGTTTGTAAGATTCTGGAGCCGGTAGCGGGCCGGGCGCGGAGCCGCCAAGGTACGTCAGACCCGGTCGCCCTACGAATTGGAAGGTGAGAACCATGGACCTTGACAAAGTCAGAGACCAGTTTCGTCACGCTGTAAATCAGTTTGCTAAAGGCGATCCGGAACCCGCCAAAGCCATTTTCTCCCATCTGGGGGACGTGTCCCTTGCTAATCCTTGGGGCCCTCCGGCTGTGGGCTGGGAGCGGGTCTCAGAGGCCCTCGATTCAGCTGCGGCACGATTCAAAGATGGACGCGTCACCGCTGTTGATACCCTCACCAAGCACATCACGTCCGATCTCGCCTGCTTCCTGGACATCGAACACTGGCAGGCCAAGGTCGGAGGAGGAGACGAAGAATCGCCGTTTGATCTGCGGGTAACAAGCATCTATCGCAGCGAGGGCGACACTTGGACACTCGTGCATCGCCACGCAGACCCGATCACCACACAGCGGGCACCGGACGCCACGCTCGGAAAATGACGCCCGGGAAAGTCCCCCGGTTCCACGGACATTCAGGCGCCGCCGGCGAGCAGATGCCCGCCGGCATGATCGTCACCGTACCGTTGATCATTATGGCGCTGACTTTCCAGTGCTGGATCTTCAAAGGCCTCATGGCCGGTACTAGTAAGTGAGCGTTGCATCCTTGAGTTTCGACTCTTTGCCGCTACAGCACTCCCCCGTGCCGACTGAAACGCCGCGGTCCCCCGCCCCCGACTGGTGGCAGTCCGCCGTCATCTACCAGGTCTACCCGCGCTCGTTCGCCGACGGCGACGGCGACGGCGTGGGCGACCTCGCCGGGCTCATCGCCCGGCTGCCGTACATCGCCTCCCTCGGCGTCGACGGCATCTGGATGACCCCGTTCCAGCCCTCCCCGCAGGCGGACCAGGGCTACGACGTGACCGACTACTGCGGTGTGGACCCGTTGTTCGGCACCATGGAACAGTTCGATACTTTGCTGGAACTGGCGCACTCGCTGGGCCTGCGGATCCTGCTCGACGTCGTCCCCAACCACTGCTCCTCGGAGCACCCGCTGTTCCAGGCGTCCCTCGCGGCCGGCCCGGGCTCGCCGGAACGGGAAATGTTCCACTTTGTTGAAGGCTCGGTGGACATGCCTGACGGCGGTGTCCCGCCGAACAACTGGCAGAGCGTCTTCGGCGGCCGGGCCTGGAACCGCGCCAATCCCAGTTCGGCGACGGATAAGGACTGGTACCTGCACCTCTTCTCGGCCGGGCAGCCGGACTGGAACTGGCGGAACCCCGCCGTCGGCGATTACTTCGACGGTGTGCTGCGCTTCTGGTTCGACAAGGGCGTGGACGGGCTCCGGATCGACGTCGCGCACGCCCTCTTCAAGGCCGACGGGCTGCCGGACTCACCCTCCACGGGCGGGGTGGTGGACGGGCTGCGGTCCAACCCGCAGGTCTCGGACCAGGAGGACGTCCACGAGGTCTACCGCCGCTGGCGCACCCTCGCCGAGAAGTATGAGCCGCACCGGCTGCTGGTGGGCGAGGTCAACCTGGAACCCGCCCGCGCCGCCCGCTACACCCGCGCCGACGAGATGCAGCAGGCCTTCGCCTTCGCGTTCGTGAAGCTCGGCTGGGACCCGGAGGCGTGGGCCGCCGTCGGCAACGAGCTCGAGGCCGCCCGCCAGCTCCACGGCGCCGCCCCCACGTGGGCGCTCGAAAACCACGACATCGTCCGCTCCGTCACCCGATTCGGCGGCGGCGAGCTCGGCAGCGTCCGGGCGCGGGCGGCGCTCGTGGCCCTTCTGGGACTGCCCGGCGCTGCCTACATCTACCAAGGGCAGGAACTCGGGCTGCCCTTGGTCGACGTGCCGATGGAGTCCCGGGTGGATCCGATGTGGGCCCGCGGCGGCGTCTGCCGCGACGGCGCCCGCGTCCCGCTGCCCTGGACCCAGGACGCGGCGCTGAACCACGGCTTCTCGCTCGGCGTTTCGGCGGCCGAGCCGTGGCTGCCGGTGCCTGCGGGCTGGGGCACGCACGCGGTCGAGCGGCAGCAACCGGACCCCGAATCCGCCCTGGCGCTGGTGACCACGGCCCTGGAGATGCGCCGGCTGCTGTGGAAGAACGAGGTCTTCACCGAGGACGACGGCGGCAGCTGGCGGGTCGAGGCCGGAAACCTCCTCATCTGCGAACGCAACGAGCACTTCCTGGTCGCCGTCGCTATGGGAACCGAACCGGTCAAACTTCCGTCCGGTGCAGTCTTGCTCAGCGCCGTACCCCTGGCCGAGGACGGCTGGCTGCAGCCGAACAACGCCGTGTGGGTGCTGCTGGGCTGAGGCTCTGTCCCAAGCAATTTCTTGAATTCATGTTGGGGAGTTGGATTTTCCCAAAAAGGGCCCCCGAGTGAACCCGGGGGCCCTGCAGTCATGGCGCTTAGAGGGAATTGGTCCAGGCGGCCCGATCGGAGAAGAATGAAAAGACCGGCTCGTACAGGACGACGAACTTTCCTGCTTCGGCGTTCTTGTTATCAAAGCAGACGTCACCGCTGGTCTTACCACCGGGAGCGATCTCACCGGAGCTGAGCATGTTTTTACTGCCGGCAAAGCCAGTAGTCAGAATAGTGCCGGAAGGAGCCTGGAGCTTCCAGTCGAACGCATTGAAGGAAATCGTTTCCTTCGACCCGTTGCTCAGGGTCACTGCCGTGCAAATGGTCTTGCCAAATGTTGCGTCACCCTTCGCGATTGGGGCTGACGTAACAGTAGCGTCGCCGATCTTAAGGGAGGCACCGGCTTTTCCAACGACATCGCTGTCCTTGGCGCCCGGGAAAGCCGCTGCTGCGGGCGCTGCGGCGCCGGCTTCTGCGGGCGCTGCGGCCGAAGCGTCTGTGGAAGGAGAGATGGCAGCAGAGGAGTCTTTCTTTCCGCCGTTGGAAACCGAGATAATGATGATAATCACGAGAAGGATCAGGGGCAAAAGAAAGCGCTTCTTTTTGAACCAAGGCCGCGATGCCTTGCGATATGCCTTGTCCGCGGCGGCCTGAGCCTTGCCGTCACGTTTGGCGTCCGGAATAGTTTGATTCTCTGTCATGACAGTTCCTGTCTTACTTATTTGGCCGATTCCCTGGGCGGCTTCTCCGCCATGCGGTGTCACTGAGATGTAGCCCTGTGCCATACCAGACAGATCAATCCCCCACGAGGAACTATAACCACATAGACGGGAAACATGAGTATTGGCTGGGAACTACTGGTGAGGATTCTCTGATGGGACGCCAGCGGGACACTGAAGTCCAGGAATTATTACGTCGCTACTTCGCACCGGAGCGCAGAAGCTAAGCGAAAAATTGCACTAACTCCAAGTGCTGTAAGACGAATCGTCCTCACTGCCACGCCGAGCTGACCGCGGCCACTACCCGTGGGTGACAGCAGCGCCCACCAGGCCGAACAGCATCCCGGCCGCCAATGCAATAAGGGCACGCTTCCTGGTGGGATACAGCCAGCGCACTGCGAACACGGCCACTGCCATGATGACCCCGTTGACGACGCTCAGGATCACCGCGAGCCATTCGGTGCCGGTGGCCACGCCGAAACCTCCGCCGCTGCAGCCGCTGATCCCGCACCAGGCAAAACTCGCCACCATCCACTGCGGAAGACTTAGCAAAACTGCCAGCGGCACGGTCCACCAGAGCTTTCTGGCGTCCGGGGTTACCCCGCGAAGTTTCACGCCCGGGTAAAGAGGCGAGGCGCCGGGCATTCCGGCGGCCGGCACCGGTGCGCGCTTCCGGGTGCTGAGGACAATCCTTCGGAAGACACCCGCGTTGACCACCGCAAGGAGGACGTATCCCGAATAGTAGAGGACAGTAATCAGGCTCATTTCACCCCCGGAGCCAAAAGTGCCGATGATGAAATAGCCAACCGAAACGGGCAGTGTCAGAACCACCATGACGAGCAGCAGGCCTTCCTTGAACTTGGCATCCAGGGCCAGTTCGAAGCCTGCGGTAAGCAGCGCGGCGACAACAACGGCAACCACCACCGACAAATAGGCGACGACGGCGGTTCTGGCCCAGCGCGGCAGCGAACTTTCATTCGGCCGAGATCCCCTCATCACAACGCTCCCCCTTGACGTCGTTCCGGCCCACCCTGCGCGAGCGAACCGATACAGCCGGCACACCCACGGGCTGCGGCACTTTGATGGTCGCACGCTAGGCACCCACAGTGCTCGCAATCGGCCTCGGGGGATCTTCGAGCAACTGGGGAATCCGCCCGTCGGGGGCAATCCTGCGGGCCGTTGCCCGTACCGTCTGGCTGCTCCCCAAATAGTGCCGCCTCTAAGATGAGGCATGGACTTCGAGGACACGCTCTGGACGGTTGTGGGAGCCGGGCTGGTTCTGCTGATGCTCGTTGACGTCTTTCGTACACTCCTTTATCCGCACGGTTCCGGTCCCCTGGGCCGGGCGATCATGCGCGGATTCTGGCTTGTATCGAGAAAACTGCGGGGCCGGGGCTCCTTCATCGCAGCACCCTTGGCGATGGCCGCTGTCATTGGTGCCTGGGCAGGCTTGGCGGCCATCGGCTGGGCTCTGCTATACCTGCCCCATCTGACGGACGGCTTTGTTTACGGAGCCGGAGTTCCCCTGCGGGCCGACTTCGCCGAAGCCCTCTACATCTCCCTGGTCACTCTTTCCACCGTGGGGTTTGGCGATATCGTGGCAACGCAACCATTGCTCCGGCTGGTTGTCGCCCTCGAGGCCGTCACCGGATTCGGCTTGCTGACAGCAACGGTGACTTGGATCCTGCAGACTTTCCCTGCCCTGAACCGACGCCGGGCCCTTGCCCACCAGCTGAACCTGTTCAGGGAGGCTGCAGGTCCGGCAGGTGTATCGGCCATGGATCCCAGTCACGCTGCCGGCCTTTTGGAGGCAATTGCCGGAAACGTGGCTACGGTGAGCATAGACCTGCTTGCGTTCCACGAAACCTACTACTTCCGTGAAATTGAGCAGCGCGGCTCCCTCCCCGCCACGGTGGCCTACGCCCAGGAGCTGGCATCCCAGGCCCAGCGCAGCGAGAACCCTGAACTGCAGTTCGCCGGACGGATGCTCCACGCGGCGCTGGACGGACTGGCGGAGGTCCTCCGAGGCAAATTCGGCCATTCCGGAGCCACCTCTTCCGATGTGTTCGACAGCTACGAGCTGCACCACCGGCACCGGCGGCCGGGGGAACCGCACACGAGCTAGCCTGCGAATCGCCGCTACTGCGTACCCCGCCGTTCTGACCGCGCTCTTCGCCCTGTCCAGCGGCGACGTCCGGCTCGCCGCCGGCCAGTACGGCGCTGAAACCGGCTCCCGCCTTGGTGGCGGGAGCCGGTTCTCTCCGGCTTCTTAGCCGGCGGCAGCGATGCTTTGCGTCGTTGACCGGTGCCAGACTCCTGCCTACGCGCGCTGGGAGATGTTGAAGATATTCCCCTCGCTGTCCAGGAACCAGGCTGCCTTCCCCCAGGATGCGGTGGCGACGCCGTTCTCCGTCTTCAGGCCGGGAAAATCGTAGTCTTCAAAGACGACGCCGCGGCCCCGCAGTTCTTCCATCTCGCGTTCGAGATTGTCCGTTTCCCAGCCGATCTGGGTGTTCTTCGCGGTCCCGGCATTCTCTGTCTGGTAAACGAGGAAGCGGGTTCCCTGGCCGCAGTTGTACATGACGCTGCCCTCTTCCATGGATTCGGAGGGTTCGATTCCCAGCTTGTCCCGGTAGTACTCCTTCGCCCTGTTGATGTCCCTCGCGGGGAGGACAGCGATGATGTTTGAATCCTTGAGCATGATGGTTCCCTTCAGTGCGTTGATGACCGCAGCGATGGCGATGCTCCCCCCGGTTTCGGTCCCCGGAATACCTGTCCGGAGCCCGTGACCGCCCCTGCGCCGAGCCGGGGGYAGCCACCTGGGACTCTTCAACGCCGCGCCACCCATCACCAGCGTGAGGGGTCCCCGAAGTTATGTGGCCATTATGGACCGATTTGGTCTTGCGGAAACAGGGGTGACTGGCATTGGGCTGAAGGGACGCCCTTCAAACAGGGAGCTACAACGCGCACTTCCGCCGGCGTCCGCACGATGCCAGAGTTGAAGGATGAATGCGGAGTCCGATAATGAGGGAACCGGGAATGAGGAAACGGGCAGCCTGGTCCTGAACCTGGAGTGCACGCTCGCCGCTCTCCCGGATGAAGTCTTCAGGATGCTGACGGAATCGGCCGAATTGGTGAAGTGGTGGGGTCCGCACGGCTTCATCATCCCTGCGGCCGACTTCAACCTCACCGAAGGCGGCCGCTACCGATTCAGGATGACCCCACCGGACGGCGAACCGTTCCACCTCTCAGGCGAGTTCCTGGAGATCGATCCCCCTTGGCGACTGGTGTACACCTTCCGCTGGGAGGAACCGACGCCGGACGACCGGGAGACCGTCGTCGACCTCTCACTCGGGAGTACCGGCACAGGCACGCGCCTGGTGCTTTCGCAGGGACCGTTCCTGACGGACGAACGCCTCGAACTGCACCGCAACGGATGGACCGAGTCGTTCGAGAAATTGCAGGCGGTCCTGGGCGGCACCTAAGGAATCCTGACCCGCTGCGGAGTTCCTGCAGGGTCATGATCCGTCCGGAACACGAACGGTTTTTCGCGTCTCCRGACCCGTCACCCTGCCCGGTTTCCTCGTGTTCACTCCCGGTCCAGCTCCCCGCACACAACAGTCCATCTCACCTCCCTACGGTGGTCGGGTCGCCGGCACGACGCCGGTAACGTCACCCGGGAGGAACCATCACCATGCGCACACCCCTGACAGCCGTGGCCGCTGCCGCGCTCATCGCCTCGCTGGCCAGCCCCGCCGTCGCCGCTTCAAACCCCGAAGCCGGCTCACCGTCGCCGAACGCCGCCACAACAAAGGCTGCAGAGGCAACAACGGCAATCAAGACCAACGAGAGCAACGGCTCCTTTGACCTGCAGGCGCACCGCGGCGGCCGCGGCGAGTGGACCGAGGAATCGCTGGCCGCGTTCGCCAACTCGCTGAAGCTCGGCGTGTCCACGCTGGAGCTGGACACCCACCTGACCACCGACGGCAAGGTGATCGTCTGGCATGACGACACCATCCAGGCGGACAAGTGCCGCGACACCGCGCCGGCGACTCCCGGCGACGCCCAGTACCCCTACGTCGGTGACCGGGTGGCCGAACTGTCGCTTGCGCAGATCAAGACCCTGGACTGCGGATTCACCCAGTTGAAGGGGTTCCCGGAGCAGGACGTGATCGAGGGCAACCGGATCGCCGAGCTCAAGGACGTCTTCCAGCTGGTCCGCGACGCCGACGCCAAGAAGGTCCGCTTCAACATCGAAACCAAGGTGGAGGACGGGAAGTCCGGCGGCGAGGGCATGGTGGCCCTGACCAAGGCCGTAGTCACGGAGATCTACACCGCCGGGATGGCAGGGCGCAGCACCGTGCAGTCGTTCGACTGGTCCTCGCTGAACTTGACCAAGAAGATCGCCCCGCAGTTGCCGCTCGTCGCCCTGTCCAGCGGCGACGCCTGGCTCGAGGTCGGCAAGCCCGGCGCCAGCCCCAACCTCGGCGGCATCGACATCGACACCTACGGCGGCTCGCTCGCCAAAGCCGCGGCAGCCCAGGGCTACGACGTCATCTCCCCCGCCTTCAGCTCCGTCACCCCGGGCATGATCAAGGACGCCCACGAGCTCGGCCTGCCGGTCATCCCCTGGACCGTCAACACCACGGCGGACATGACGCGTCTGATGGACCTGGGCGTGGACGGCATCATCAGCGACTACCCCACCCGCCTGCGCACCGTTCTGGAAGAGCGCGGGCTGAAGCTCCCCAAGGCGTACCCGGCCAAGGTCTGATTCACTGATTTGCAGGCGCCCGCGTTCTGCCAACCACGCGAAAGCCGGCCCCCACTTTGAAAACGGGCGCCGGTACCTTCGGCTTCGTTGCCCCCGGCGATGCTTTGCGCCGTTGATCGGTGCCAGACTCCGGCCTACGCGCGCTGCGAGATGTTGATGATGTTGCCCTCGCTGTCCAGGAACCAGGCCGCCTTCCGTATGAGCTACGATCATCGCGCTGGCCGATGACAGGACGCGGGCGGTGCCGGCAGCCATGAACAGTACGTGGATGCCGGGTCAGTCCCCGGGTAACTGGATCACGCCGAGCTGCCGCATCAGCCCGAGGTCGTCCCGGTCTGACCAATGCTCGGCGATCTTTCCATTTTCGACTCGGTGGATGGCCACTCCGGTTTCCCGCAGGTCGGCACCTGTGGGAGGCAGGGGTCCGGGGAGCTCACCTTCGTGTCGACCGTAGGCCGTTAACCTGGTCACCACCTTGTCCGCTTCGGCGATCTGGTCTTCGATCTCGTGCCGCCCTGGCGTCGCCTTCCAGAATATGCGGAAGGCCTGTTTCAGGCCTTCCCGTCCGGCCGGAAGTCCGGGAAATGGCGGGTTGTGGTCAAGATAGTCCTCAGCGACCAGATCGTCCATCGCATCGATGTTCCCGGCGTCGATCTC